>JAMOMH010000297.1 GCA_027068675.1 Sedimenticola sp. | reverse complement strand
CCCGCCTCCTCGATATCAATATTAAGGATCTGCGCTGTACGCATGACGATGGTGGTGAGATCTTTGGTGTTGTAGAACTCCAACCGCTGCACGATGCCAAAGCGATCACGTAGGGGCGAGGTGAGTAGACCGGCGCGGGTTGTAGCTCCCACCAATGTAAAGGGTGGAAGATCAAGTTTGATTGAACGTGCGGCGGGACCTTCACCAATCATAATATCGAGTTGATAATCCTCCATCGCGGGGTAAAGAATCTCCTCAACAACAGGACTGAGGCGATGAATCTCATCAACAAACAGCACATCGTGCGGCTCTAAATTGGTCAGCAGTGCAGCAAGGTCACCCGCCTTCTCCAGTACAGGGCCAGAGGTCTGACGCATACTGGCCTGCATCTCATTGGCGATGATATGTGAGAGGGTGGTTTTACCCAGACCAGGTGGGCCAAAAATCAGCACATGATCAAGCGCCTCACCACGTCTTCGGGCTGCTTCGATGAATATCTCCATCTGCTCGCAGACGGCAGGCTGGCCGACATAATCGTTCAGCATCTTTGGCCGAATGGCTCGCTCCAGTGCATCATCATCGTTCAGCTGTTCTGGGCTGATCAGGCGTGACTCACTCATACTTTAAGTGCCTTTAGCGCCGCTCGGATAATCGCCTCACTGGCCAAGCCATCACTCTCTACCACACGCACCATGTTGCTGGCATCAGCCGGTTTATAACCCAGTGCAATCAACGCATCAATAGCATCATTGGTGGGTGAGGCGGCCACTTGGTTGAGGGGAACGGGTATCGCAGCTATCGTGCCTGTTTTGGGCAGATCAAGCAATTTTTGCAGCCGATCTCGCATTTCGATGATCAGCCGCTCGGCAGTCTTCTTTCCAATGCCAGGCAATCGCACAAGCGATGCTGTGTCGTTGCTCTGCACACAGCGAGAGAACTCATCAGCACTCATGCCTGAGAGGATCGCCAGCGCCATCTTGGCACCGACACCATTCACCTTGAGCAGGCCACGAAATAGCGCCCGTTCGCTCACCTGGGCAAAACCGTAGAGAACATGCGCATCATCACGAATAGCCAGATGAGTGAAGAGTGTAATCTGCTCACCAACAGGGGGAAGTTCGTAGAAGGTGGACATGGGGGCCAGGATTTCATATCCAACACCGTTAACATCCAGCAGCAGTTCAGGCGGTTGTTTAACAGCAATTTCACCTCGCAAACGACCAATCATCGTCGCCACCCACCCGCCGCTAAGCGCTGTTTGGTACTGCCAATATGGGCATGACTCAGGGCAACAGCCAGTGCATCGGCCTGATCTGAGGCGAGCGTAACATCAAGTCTTAGAATAAGTCTTACCATCTGTTCAACTTGCCCCTTATCAGCAGCACCACTCCCAACCACCGACTGTTTGACGGTACGCGGTGTATATTCGCTCACATCCAAGCCGTGGGTGATTCCGGCACAGATTGCAGCACCTCTCGCTTGGCCAAGTTTCAGGGCTGATGAGGGGTTTTTTGAGACAAACACATCCTCAATCGCCATCACATCAGGCTGGTGTTGCTGGATCACTTCACTGACCTGCTTAAAGATCTGTCCCAGGCGGTTGGGAAAATTATCACCCGACAGGCGAATACAGCCACTAGCAATATGCTGTGACTGGTGACCGTTGCTCTCAATAATACCGTATCCTGTCACCCGTGAGCCGGGGTCGATACCTAAAATGCGTAACATCTATTCCAATTGCGCCAGCACTTCGTCGGAGATCTCTGCATTACTGTAAACATTTTGCACATCATCGAGATCTTCTAGCGCATCGATTAGACGTAGCAGTTTTTCAGCATCACTCAGATTGAGTTCGGCATGCGTAGCCGCCTCAAAAGTGACTTCAGCGTTGATCGGTTCACAACCAGCCACCACCATGGCATCTTTTACCGCAGCAAGCTCTTCGGGTGTGGTGGTGACGTCGATTGAGCCATCACTATGCATAATCACATCCTCCGCTCCCGCATCCAATGCCGCTTCAGTGATGCTATCTTCATTGGCACTCTCATCGTAACTAATGATGCCGGTCTTGCTGAACATATAGGCCACGGAGCCATCGGTACCCAGGTTGCCACCTGATTTGGTGAAGGCATGGCGCACTTCAGAGGCGGTACGGTTGCGATTATCGGTCATGCAATCAACGATGACAGCGGTACCACCTGGGCCATAACCCTCATAGCGCAGCTCTTCATAGTTCTCACCATCGGTAGCACCGGCTCCACGTTTGACCGCACGCTCAATGGTGTCCTTCGGCATATTGGCACTCAACCCTTTGTCGATCGCCAGTCGCAGACGTGGGTTGGCATCTGGGTCACCACCGCCAGCACGCGCAGCGACCGTCACTTCTCGAATCAGCTTGGTCCATATTTTTCCACGTTTCTTATCTTGAGCTGCTTTACGATGTTTGATATTGGCCCATTTACTGTGTCCAGCCATAACAATCCTCTTCTGATTTCTCACTTTTTAAGAGACTACCAAACGGCAGCACTGAATCGGCTGATTCTACCACTCTGATGCCGGTGCAGAAACCACCAGAATCAAGTCAGGACCATTTGGTAGGGAGGCCCCTCTATTCCTCCCCTATTCACCCCTATATAATCCTAACTCACAGCGCATTAAGGTAAGGGAACCTCTGAATTAAGTCTGGTTGAATTTAGGCTGACTAAAACAATCATGACTTATTCGGAGGTTCCTAAGCACATCTCAGAGTGGAATCTGCCCTTTATAATATGGGAGCGGGGGGAAACATATGAAAAGAGTATCTGTGGCACTAATCCTATTATTGATACTGGCTGGCTGCCAAACCTCCCCAAACAAAGAGAGCCGTAAAGCTGAAGGAAACACTCAAGCAACAAAACTCTATGAGAGTAAAAGAGGTTTTCAATATGCGCCTGGAACAAACGAAGAATTTCGTCTTAAACCTCTCTCCCCTGGAGAGCAGAAATTTGGCTATAGCCAGCTCTGTTTAGATACCAAAAGCTTCACCTGTGAACCACTACCCTACGCTAAATATAAAGATATGAAGGGCTTTTTCTTATCAATGGAGCCTGCCAGGATCGACTATAGCGGATATGAGTTTAGACGTGTGGTGTTGCAAAATGGCAAACGCTTCTTCTACATTTCAAATGAAAATTACGGGGGTATCTACACAAAACACAGCCCCATCCGTAGAGTCTCATCAAGCAAAAACCGTATCGGCAAACCTATTGCAGCAAAAAGCACTATAACCGTTGCCGGTATTGAGGAGAGAGAGGGAGGCCCTTACGTCAACCTCAGCAACGGTGTTCAGATTAAAGAGAGGCAATTCACCGCCTTTATCAAAGTGATTGCTCCCGTTAGTGACCCAGATCGATTTGATGAACTCACTCGCCTGCTTGCTGAGCTAGAGCTGGTCTATGATATCGCCAAAGATAGGATCGTTATCCACCATTACAGCACTAAAAAAAGCCCATTACAGGCCTATATTATTAATAAACATGGCAAGCTTTCACTGCTGATTCGACACCAATATACGGCAAATAAACGGCTCTACCCTCGCTCTTTTGCACTATTGGCTGGTAAAACTCAATATAAATCGACTCGCCTCTCGTTTGAGTCAAAAGAGCGTGCTGACAAGACAAGAGAGTGGCATGATATTGAGCCAAAGGCTGACTATTTGAAGGTTCTTACCACGGTTGCTGATGCTAAAAAAGCGACACTTCGTTTCTACAGCAACAACTATTTTATCGACCGAGAGATCACATTTAGTGACCGTGTGAGGCTCAAACAGATGCTTCGCACTTATCAACTCTTGAAATAGGGCTTAAGATAGCTGCTATTACATACATGTTACCCCTCTTTGAACAAGCTATTGAGCTGAGCCACGCGCGGCTAAACCAAGCGGAGTTGCACTTCAAACGACCAATGCCAGAGATTGAGATTCTATTCAATTTGCGTGGGCAAGCTGCTGGCATGGTAAAAATCATGGGAATAGAAAAGAGAGTTCTCGTTCGCTACAACCCAATCCTGCTCAATGAAAATGGTGATCACTTCCTAGCGCAGACGGTTCCCCACGAGATTGCTCATGTAGTCACACATGCGCTATATCATCGTAGAGTTCGCCCACACGGCCCAGAGTGGCAACAGATCATGCGGCTCTTTGCTGCTGATAACCACCGCTGCCATAACTATAAAGTTAAGCATTCAACTCGCCGACAGTTGCAGCACTTTAGCTACCGCTGCGGCTGCCAAGAACACCAACTCACTAGCATCCGGCACAACCGAGTCATCAAGGGCCAACACTATATCTGCCGTAACTGTAGAGAAGTTCTGCTTGAGGCACCACTTTAGGCACCTCCCTATTTAGCCCTACTGTTAGATCAGTCCAATCTCTACCCCCTTAGTTGGATATACAGCAATCCATTTCAACTGATATATTTATAATATCTTGTCAAAACACCACCTTTGAGGTTTTACGTTATGTCCAACACTGCCATGTTTCCAGAATCTGCCACACTGCGCCTCTATGACCCTCTTGGTGATATGTTAGGTGCCGGAGATGGCATCTATGAGTATACGTTTGATGATGTAGTAAAACTCTCAGGCCACGCCTGCCCAACCGTTGCAGGTGCCTTCCTGGTAGCAAAACAAGCAATAATGACACTGTTTGAGCACGATATTGCTCAGCGCGGCAATATGCGAGTGACCATACACGGCGCTCAGGATGAGGGGACAAATGGGCCATTCAGCCAGGTACTCACACTGATAACCGGAGCAGCCGCGGATAATGGCTTCAAAGGGCTAGGAGGACATCAGGTACGCCAGGGGCTTCTTACTTTTGACACATCAGGCAAGCGTGCAAAACTCTGTTACACCTTCACCCGTATCAGCAACAGAAAAAGCACGACCATAGCCTATAACCCCTCTAGCATTATCGGATCACCCTCCATTGAAAAAGATATGCAGAAACTCTTTGCAGGAGAGGCCGATGAGACAACGCTGAAGCGTTTTCGATTTGCCTGGAGCGAGCGAGTTCGCCGTATTTTGGAAGATGGTGGTAAAAGCACCATCACCACACTGAGCTAATACAAAACACTGAGGTGTGTATACCACTCACTACACACCTCAGTGCCCTACTTCTATGAATCTCAGGGCTATTCTGATGGCCATTATCTTTGGTGATTAGTTACAAAGCTCAGCAGGCTCACTATTTGAGCCTCTAGGTAGCGCATAATGCCAAGCAGACAAAATGTCTTGGAGAGTTGCTATGCCCATGAGTCAAATTCAATTCCAACCTGGAATGTCATTGCCTGAGTTTTTTAAGCAGTTCGGCATGGAATCACAATATCCGGCGCATTCTGGATGTTGATATTGCAGCGGTTGAAAAGAGTTTACAGCAACACTACGACACTCTTTTCCCACTCAAAAGTGGCATTCGTCTGCCCGGTGCGTGGTCTATGTTTGAAGCAGGGATCAGGGCAATCCTTGGACAGCAGATCTCTATTGTTGCTGCACGCAACCTAGTTAACCAATTGGTTGAGAATTTGGGCCAACCCGTAGGGGATAAGCAGCTTTTCCCCTCCCCCCAATCAATTGCACAGAGTGATCTTGCTTGCCTTAAAATACCGTTATCCCGCAAACAGACACTACAGAACCTTGCCCAACACTATATTGATCACGACAACCCCAACAACCCACAGCCATGGTTGGCCTTAAAAGGCATTGGCCCCTGGACGGTGGGCTATGCACAATTACGCGGCCTCAGTGACCCTGATGTCTTTCTTGGTGGTGATCTCGGCGTTAAAAAAGCGATAGAAAAATCGGCTCACCCTTTCAATCCTGATTTGGCTTCACCCTGGCGTAGTTATTTAACACTTCAACTATGGAATCAACACTGATGTACATTGACTATATGGAGACACCGATAGGTGCTATTGAGATTCAGGCATCCAACAACGGGATCACAAAACTTATTTTTCCTAAATCAACCAACAGTACAGTGTACAAAAACGAACTAACCAACCACTGTAAACAACAACTAAAAGAGTATTTTGATGGCAAGCGTAGTGTATTTGACCTGCCTCTGGATCAACGGGGAACAGATTTTCAAAAAGCGGTCTGGGCCGCTCTTCTGAAAATACCCTTTGGTCAGGTAGTCACTTACCGTGATATTGCCAACACCATAAATAACCCAAAAGCGGTTCGCGCAGTGGGGGCAGCCAACGGTAAAAACCCCATTAGCATTATTGTGCCTTGTCACCGTGTCATCGGCAGTAATGGTACATTAACGGGATATGCCGGAGGGGTGGATTGTAAAGCCTGGTTACTAACGCATGAGACGGCAAGTCCTCTCTCTTCGCCCCACTTTTCATAGAATTCATTCGCGTTAATTGAAAGTTGAAGTTGCAACTAATTCATTGGAAACAAGCCAAATCACATAATAGAGCATACATATTGCTGTCGATGAAATTATCAATATTTGATAGTAGCAAGTACAGCCTATCAGGGAGGTGTTTTGCTACTCGTAGGTATGCCTGATAAACTGAAATCAATCGGCTGACAAGCGTTGTACCAAAGTCGATTCCAAATAATTATGAACCTATAAAACCCACGCCCCCGTAGCTCAGCTGGATAGAGCAATCGCCTCCTAAGCGATAGGCCGGACGTTCGAATCGTCTCGGGGGCGCCATCTCAACTATCCTTATCTCTATATGAAATATTGGCTAGCTATCTTTCTAAGTATGTCTCTATGGGTTGTTCAGGTTCAAGCTGCTCAATTGCAGGGGCGTGTGCTCAACATT
>JAMOMH010000296.1 GCA_027068675.1 Sedimenticola sp. | reverse complement strand
TCTACACAACTCACAATAACACCTGCTGTTTTACGGTCAATTGCACTCAACATAGATAACTCATCAGTCGCTGCTGGATTAAAATTGCAGTTTGCAGCAACCGGACACTACTCAGATGGTGCAACTGTCGATCTAACAACTCAGGCTCAATGGCTTAGTTCAGATACATCAATTGCAAGCGGCGAACCCTCGGGTAGTGGGCTATTCACCTCTCATGCTGCAGGCAGTACTATTGTTACCGCAAGTGTGAATGGTGTATTAGGTTTTCATCATCTAACAGTAACGACAGCCACACTAAATTCAATTGTGGTCGATCAGGCAACACCCACCATTGCTCTAGGCACTCAACAGACCTTTACAGCTACCGGCCACTACTCTGATACGTCAACACAAAACATAACTAACTCAGTAACATGGCAAAGCTCTGACGATAGCATTGCAACGATCAGCAATAGTGAGCAGTGGCACGGCAACGCAAATGGGTTCGCTCAAGGGATAGTAACAATAACCGCCTATCTTGATGACCAAAATGGCAGTACAACACTCACTGTATCGCCTGCAACAATTGTCTCAATCACACTCACTGGTGATGCAACCGACCTCATCAACACCACATCAACCCAACTACAGGCCACCGCACACTTCTCCGACAGCAGCACACAAGATTTTACTCAATTTGTGACCTGGAGTAGCAGTTCTGAGAATGTTGCTACCATTAGCAACGTAGAGAGTGAGCGTGGTTTGGTTACAGGCGTTGGTGTGGGCACTGTTCAACTCTCAGCAAATTATGATGGCTTGGAGGCTAACACGGCCTACCAGCTCTCGATTGTAAATGATCCAAACGCTCCCATTTCACTGGCTCTCTCTATTGAACCCAATGTTATTTTGAACAATGGGGCAGACAGTAGCACGCTAAATGTCACTCTCCAGCCCGCAGGTGCCGCAGGCGTCATTGCCGACAACACTGTTGTGGAGTTTGAGATTACAGAAGGTAGCTCGGTAAGCACAATAACCTCAACCACTCTAGGCGGCACGGCCTCTGCCACCTATAGCTCAACCTATGCAGGTACCATTTTGGTCAAAGCAACTGTGCAAACAACCTCTATCAGCCGCACTTCAGCACTCTATTCAGCAGTAAATTTTGCCGAAGTGCTTAGAAAAGGGGCCGATATACTGCCCATTTATGATGCGGGAACGGAAACCTATTTAACTGGGTCACTATTTGGCTTATATATGCAAAATTACTCAAATCGTGACTTTGACTTAGTGGGATACCAGATAAACAATGGCGGATCTGCATTTTATCAAACTATTGATCCTGCCTACCTCAGTGATGGCCAATTAACAGCAGGTGAGGTAACGGGTCTAATCTACTCTTTGGATATTGATAGAGTTGATAACGGCATCACTACCAGCTACTTCTTACAAGACCCCTCTACTTCCGAAATATTTGGTTTTACGGTGAGCTATACGGTAAATTGAGTCGAGTACTGCATAGGTTAGAATTATTATAAAGCAACACCCGCTCGTTACAGCACCTATGGTGGGATAGAGTCTTACACTTAAGCATCTAATAGCCTCAAACATTTCAACAATGCATATAGACCTAATAAACTGCCAACTAGACTATTCCACTAACGTACTCACCAAGTCGATCATAAACTCCATATCTTCTTGCTCCATAGGTTCCCACTCTTCAACACCTAAGCTCTCTAAAACACCAGGGCCTTTGGGATCACTTTTCATAGTCAGCAATGCTTCAGTAATCTGAGCTTGTTGTTCCGCCATTTTTGGGCTGATCATCAGAATGTGATGGATAAGAAATATTTCACTGCTCACCAATGGTCGGAGCTGTTTACGCACCATACCAGAGAGATCATTAAAGGCTTCTGCTAAAAATAACCCAACATCACTTTGACCTCGAATAAGCTCTTTTGCCACGACGATGTAGGTATCACACTGTTTATGTGTGGTGTTGCTAGCATCTAAATCAGCCGGTTCAAGCATTATCATGCCCATCATATGGACATCGGGGTCATCCGTTGAGGCGATGGTTATACCTGACTGCAGCTCTTCAACAGATTGTGCTGCATGCTCATCATTAACAACAACAACCGCCTCATCACGTTTGCCTTTGGGTTTTGCGACAGGTATGAAGCCTTTTTCACGGACAAGCATGGAGGCATCAAATGGGTTGGCATAGATAAGATCAACCTTATCTGAGCTAATCGCTTCACGTTGGAGGTCAAAGTTATCGTATAACTCAAGGTGGATGGCAAGATCCAACCGTTTCTGTAGCCATGTATTAAATATGTGCCAACCTGAGAGGTGCTCAGGGGTAAAATCAGGGCTTACCGTAAATTGGTAGGTCATGATGTTCTCTCCACTACATTAGTCATCAAAATAGGGTTGGATAGAGGGCTTCACACTCTTGGATCTTTTTACGTGAAGGCTTTCGACGAACAGAGGTGTAACCCACAACCTCTCCCTCTCTGACGTTGGCAATGACGGTGGCGTAGACCCAATAGTAGCCACCATCTTTACGCAGATTTTTTACATAACCTTGCCATCGTTTACCCACCTGCACATCATCCCACAGACCTTTAAAGGCGGCGGGTGGCATATCTGGATGACGTAAAATATAGTGAGGCACACCCACTAATTCATCTTCACTAAAACCAGCCATGTCGACAAACGATTGATTGACGTGGGTGATGATGCCATCAGGATCCGTTCGAGAGACAATGAGCCGGCCATCTGGAAATGGCACCTCTATCTCTGTCACGAGCACCTTACGCCGTGCGCCATCATGATAGGTAAGATCAACCGCTTTAAACTCACCTGTAATATCATCTGGATTCATGTCTTGCATGTGATCCCTCTCTGCTATAAAAGCTTAACTGTTATTTATCAGGCAGACTGCACACCATGAAGGGTTATATCAGTTGAGCAATACTCTCAGCGGCGCGTTTAACATCTAGAAAAATCAGGCCCAATTTAGCATTTGGTTTTGCCAATACAGTGACAACAGCCTCTTTGCCAGCATAGGCCATCAGAACATAACCACG
>JAMOMH010000295.1 GCA_027068675.1 Sedimenticola sp. | reverse complement strand
TTAAATAGTGCAAATAGCAGTTGCCGCGAGGGAGTTCTCTCCAAACCCGAAATAGAGTAGTAGGCACCCGCAGGTGTAGGGTGAATATAAAGTTCTTGATCTAATTGATAGTTCGACATAATTAATTTGCTAGGCCAGGGTCAAGGGAGTAGAGAAGCCCCTCAACCAACGCTGCAACATCCTCTCTTTTACGTGCATCTACATCAAAAACCGGATATTTTTTCTCTAGGTTTTTTAGCTGTTTGTGATAATCCGCAATCGTTGGTTCAGGTGTCTCATCCATTCGTGTTACCCCAATGGCAACGGTGGTTTCACCAATAAATTTCTCAAAAGCTTTTAGAAAGAAGTGTAGATCTTGAAATGGATCGGGGTTGGAGTTGTTTAACATAAGGATCAATCCAATCCCCTTCTCCACCAGGATGTCCCACATAAAATCAAAACGCTCCTGCCCTGGTGTGCCATAGAGGTGTAGGCGCTCACCACCCCCTAAATTTAGAATACCGTAATCCATCGCAACAGTAGTGGATGCCTTAAAATCACGTGTCATGTCACTGGCTGAGGCATCGGTCAAAAGCGGTGGCACATCACTGATGCTTGCAATCGCTGTCGTTTTACCCGCACCCACTGGGCCTGCAAATATAAGTTTATGATTTGTCATATCATTTACATACTCATTTATCGACGAAGAGTGGCTAATATTCGACCAAATAGAGAGTGTTTCTTATGCTGTCGTGCAGCTTGGGGTTGAACAAGTCGATCGACTGAGCGCTGACTAACCGCTGCCAAACCCAACGCATTTGTTGCACTATAAAAACTAAAGACATAACGCTGTGGGACATCAAGCATTTTAGCCGTATCCAACAGAGAATAGGGCTGGTTAACCCAAAGAGCAGCAATACGCATGGCATAGGGAAAGATGGTTAAGCGTGTCATATTGGGCCAATGCTTAAGGTAGATGGGTGCAGCTAGATCTGTACCTACAGGGAATCGTCCTCGTGCCCCCCAGAGCGCTACCCGCCATAAAAGGCTATCTACATTAATACGGCTCTTTTTAGCTCCTCTTGTATCACTACCAACATCGCCCTGTTTCAGTGTTATATCATGTAGTAAAGGCAGGCGTGAGAGACTACGAAGCTGATTCTCAGTCAACGCTACCAGTATATGATGGCTATTGGGGAGGGCTGTTATTACACCGCTTGGTGTCTCCATATCAACACGGTAATTTCCACTGTTAGCCTCTGCTATCGCCTGTTGTAAGTAGCCCTGAAAATAATTACTGGAGTCATATTCAGCACTCTCAACCTGCTCAGGGTCTGCTGTATCTATATCGGGTAAATTGCCTACAAATAGACGCGCCTCCTGCTCTATTAGCCTCATTGCAGCACGATGGGTAACAGATGCCGTTTTTTCTGGCTCTGGCTCTGGCTCTGGCTCTGGCTCTGTGATAGCTGTTATCTTGGCAATATTTTGTAACTGTTGGATGGCTCTTTCCACTGCTTGCAAAACATCATCATGATTAAGTGGTTTAAGTAGAGAAATAACGCCTTCTATCTCAACCTGATTAATCGATAGAACAATACAGGGTTGCATCGGGTACTGCTGGCGATGCTCTTCATAGAGATCCTGGCCACCATAGCTATCCAGATCAACAATGCACACTTCAGCTACCTCTTTTTCAACCAGTATGCAGCGGCCACCACACGGCCCTTTGAAAAAGAGGCGCAGCGTATTTTGCATACGCTCATTCATACCTATGCTGGTTATGCAGATTTGCTTTTTCTGCATCAAACTCATGCTTAACCTTCAGTTCCAAATGAGTCTGCAAGCTCTACCCAACGCTGGAGAAATGGGTGGTTTTCAGTTTCAAGCTGTTCACGCATAGTTAGATAGCCTGCCTCATCCTGGGTACACCGATAGATCTCTAATAACTCTTGGTAGAGATCGTTTCGATCAGGAGCATTTTTAATAGCCTTTTCAAGCACCTGCCGGGCAGCATCAACCTGACCATACTCCAGGTGATCACATGCCTCTTCAATCGGATCTTGTTGAGGTGCCTGTACCGCACTATCAAGTCGTTTTATGAGTAGATGTGGAGGAGCCAGTTCTCCACTTAATATTGAGGTTGAGCTGAATATCACACCCTTATTTACACTGAGACCACTCTTTAGGTGGTGATTCAATACATCAAAATACTCTTTGCGTATCAGCGAACGTGCATTTTTCAACATTCGTTTACGCAGTAGGTAACCTTGGTCAGCCAGGATAATATAGAGATCGAGTAGTGCACCGTAGAGGCGATCTTCATCTTTTGTTGTGATAAACAGATTAATACGCTGTATATGGCAACGAAGATTAGTCGGCGCACGAGCAATGGCATGGCTGATAATATCAGCCACATCACTTGTAGAGCCCACCCCATCAAGCACAGTCCCTTGAAACGCTAAGAGGTGGAAAGCAATCTCAGTACGACCAACTTGAATAGCCTCACTCTGCTGACTACTGCTATCAGCAGTTTTTTCAATCAGCCTTTGCTGCTGCATTGATGCTCCATTCTCTAATTATGTTGGCAATAATGTGTTAACGACTGATTAAACAATGCCTTTAGAAAAAATTTAACGCTATCCCCACCATTACCAACCCTTTCAGGAGTAACAATCAGGCAAAAAAAAGGGCGAAACCGAAGTTTCACCCTCTTCTTTAGCTAGAGATTTTCAGTTATACGATGTTGCGTGGTGCAAACGACATACTTCTGAACTCTGACTTGTACTTAGACTCACCAATTTTCTTAACCTTAGAGACACCCATTTTGTAGTTATAGTTGCCACTAATTTGGTCAGGAATCCGGCCTTGTAGTACATTACTGGGCTGGCTGGTATTGAGGAAGTATGAGTACATCGTTCCTTTCTTCACATTAGGCGTGACAATCGCTACAGCAGAGACGGCTGCCTCTTCAAGCTCAATCCAACCATTCTTCAACAGATCGGCAAAATTGAAGTCACTCCCATGCACACCCTTGATGGTTGCTTTGAAGTTAGGCACACGGTTGCTGTAGAGCATGACTTGATCACCTGATTCAATGCCGCGTTTTGCAGCGTCATCAGGGTGAATCTCAGTCCAGTTCTCAGGCCAACGCTGTGAGATGTATGCACGACGGTCAACATCATCAAAGCCTGACTGCCAGACCTCATTGATACGACCATTGGTGTGCCACAGCTCATCACCTTTAGGCTTCGTCCACTCCCAAAAGTCGGAGAATAGGCTCCATGGGTGTTTCTGAATGTTGACACGACCCGTCTGAGATTTGAAGTGAGTCCACTTCTTACTCATCATGTTGGTGCCACCAGAACGATCTTTCCACATCTCTTCAGTTGCGGTGGTATCGTGTTGGCGTACGGTGCCCTCTAGTGCACCTGTCTTCTCATTGATAAAGGTTGGGCCCTGAATACCGGTTGTACCCAACTCACGAAACTTCTCGTGCAGGGTTTTGCCCTCTCTGTGAGCCGCAACTTTGACCATGTGGTAGGCCTTACGGTTACCACGGCTGAAGCGAGACGACTCTTCACAGACTTGGTTGGCATCTTTCCAATCAAATCCATCAAAACCCATACGTTGACCCAGTTGAGCAAAAATCCACCAATCTGGTTTTGCATCACCCGGTGCATCATAGAACTTAGAGTAGAGACGTATACGACGCTCACCGTTGGCACGGGTAAAGTCAGACTCACCCCAAGTGGCCGCAGGAAAGACGATATCGGCATACTTAGAACCGATGGGATCGCGCAGATAGATATCGTGGTTAATAACCACGGTACCACCTGAATCAGCACGTGCATTCAGGGTCTTAACAATATCTTCCCGATTCCAAGAGCGAACCTGGTTAGGGTTGTTGGTGACCAGCTCTTCAAACTTAGAGTTCAGACCACCGGTACCACACATCGCTTGAATCCAGGTTGTACCAACAACATGCGCCAAACGAGTATGACCTGCATAGAAAAAACGATCACAATCGAGTGCCTGACGGCGGCGACCTGGACGCTTCTGCGGTGACTTATTACGAGGGTATTTACCACCACCGGTACCACCACGTTGGTGACCACCAAAACGACTCACCATCTGACCAGGACGACCACCGGCACCACAGATCGTTGCCAGTGAACTGACGACATTGGTGTTGGCGGTATTGTTTGACCAGTAGAAACCTTTCTCAATACCGAAAGAGGTTTTAGGACGGGTTTTGCCGCCGCCACTCAGCATCTCAGCGGCTTTGAGAATATCAGCAGCATCGATGTTAGCGATTTTAGCGGCATTTTCAGGGATGTACTCATCCTGAGAGAGAACCCATTTTTTGTAGTCCTCATACCCTTTGGTCTGGAACTTGCCCCAGGTGGTACGCCACTGCCAAGGGGTGTTACGTGTACCCTGGCCGAAACCTGAGCTTGAACCCCACTTATCATTGACCCAATTTTTGATCCACTCAGAATCTTCCCAACCGTTCTCCATAATGACACGGGCAATAGAACCCATCACTGGAGTATCGGTACCTGGGTCGATCTGCAAGAAGAGTGCATTACCTTTGCTCTTGGCATAGGCGATACCAGCCGTCTCACGCACGTTGATCCAGACGGTTTTCTGTCCAGCATCAATCGCAGGTTTGATGAACTGGTTGAAGATGATGGTTTTGGTCTCATACGGATCACAACCACAAATCATCAGCACTTCAGCATCACGCCAATCTTGGTATGAAGCGGCGAAGTTATCAAAACCCGCATCACGAAAACCAGGGGTTGAGGTGACATCAGCCGGGGTGTCATGGAATGTGAAGTTAGCCGTCTTCATATGACGACGGCCAAACTTCGATGCCGCATAGGTGTTCTCCAGATACTGATAGGAGAAGGTCTTCATGCCATAGGCATTTGCACCATGCTCTTTAACCACATGCTTCATCACATCGGTAGCAACATCCAGCGCCAAGTCCCAGCTAACGGGCTGCAAAGTACCATTGATACGAATCATTGGTGACTGCAGACGGTCACGGGTTGGGCTATCAGGGTTGTAACACTTCTGTGCGATGGTGCCACCGCGGATTGAAGAGTCACCGGTAAAGTTGACTACTTTTGCATCTTTATCCGGAATGATAACAACATTGTGTGGACGCCCTTTATGCATAACAACATTATGCTGAGTAGGTGCGACCCAAGGTGACATAGGAGCAGCATTTGGAAAGCTCGTATTAAACGCATTGTCAGAAGCTTTTGGACCACCATCAGCAGAACCAACAGGCCAGCGGTAGATTTTATAACCACACGCAACAATACAGTAGTCACAGCAAGTGGTTAAAACTTCAGCACTCTTCGGTGGTAGTGGCGTATTGTCCGAAGGGATATAGTATTTTGATGACATAATTTATGCTCCCCCTAGGATTCAATTAGGTTGTCGTTACGACCGTACAGCAGGCCCATCACACCAACGGCGTAGATGTCATCACCATCAACCTCAAGCAGAACTTGCGGCAGACTCTGATAAGCCTGACCAGAAACGATAATACCGTGACGAGTCAGATCGTAGGTTGAAAGATGCAGTGGGCACATGCCCATCACACGGTGATTACCAACAGCCTTGTAGGCACCCATCATGTTGCCACCCTGGTGGGTACACATGTAGCTGAATGCAACAACATCACGCTGAGAACCAACACCACCACCCGCTTTAACACCCCCCATTTTCACCAACATTGCGCTACTGTTAGCCGCATTGTCTGGGTAGTTAAAGTTGATTGGCTGATCGTCTTTCAACGCACTTAGCTGACCGATCTTTTTACGTGGATAACCGACAACACGCGCCTTAGCCTGTGCCTGACCAGGAATCAGACTGACTGAGATGGTGCTGGCTGCCGCTGCAGCAGACCCACTATACATAAGGAATTGACGGCGATTGAGCATGCACTTACCGTGCTCTGCTGCGGTCTCATCCTTTTTATTGAGTTCAGACATTATTTTGCCTCCTGTGCCGCTTCTAGCTCAGCTTTCGTGAACAGAGGTGCATAATCTGGCAGTTCTGGTTTTGCTACGAGTATCTCTTCGCCTGAGAAGGCTTCGATGAACGCTACCAGATCCTCTTTCTCCTGATCACTCAGGTTGAGAGGTTTAATCAGATCACTCTTATTTTGAGGGAAAGAGGTCGTTGAACCATCTTCCATCCTGCCGCCTCTGTTGTAGAAATCGACAACCTCTTCAAGCGTATCGAGCATGCCATTATGCAAATAGGGTGGAGTGTATACAACGTAGCGCAGTGTCGGGGTGCGGAACTTGCCCTTATCCCAACTGTTTTTACTCCGGTAGTAGTAACCCCAGTCATCTTTGGCTTTACGATAACCCTCTTGAGTCATCCCTTTGGCATACTGCTCAAAACGGAAAGTGATCTGAGCCAGACCATCATCTTGCCAGCGTGGGCTGGCAGGGACACCGACATTGTAGAATTTAAGGTCAGTCGCTAACGGGCCGTTGTGACACTGAATGCAGCCAGCTTTGCCTTCAAAGATCACTTTACCCCGAATTTGCTCTTCACTCAGCGCCGATTTATCACCCTTTAGATAGTTATCTATGGGCGTATCCAACTGAATCAGAGTACGCTCATAAGAGGCAATTGCACGCCACACATCTTTGATGAGAGGCCACTCAGTACCAAATACCTCTTTAAACTGCTTACGATACTCAGGAATCAGTGCTACACGCGCTTCCATCAGATCAGCTTCACCGTTACCGGCTACACCACCACGAGCCGCACTACGAGCCTGTTTCTCAAGTGAGCTGGCAGAGCCGGCCCAGAAGAGACGAGGGTAGTAGGCAGAGTTGATGATGCTCTGGCTGTTACGCCAGTGAACAGTTCCAGGATAACCACGGGAGAAATCCTCCGCCCATGCCCAGCCTTGATCAGGTTCATGACAGGTTGAGCAACCGGTCGATGCATCACCACCAATACGTGGATCAAAAAAGAGCACTTTACCCAATGCAATTTTGCCAGGACTCTGTAAGTTATCTGCAGGAATCGGTGGTGGACCCAAAGGCTCCAACTTGGCCGGCCCCATTGACATGGTCGTTGCTGCTGCTGGCGCAGCCTTAACTACTGCACTGGTTGACTCTTTAGTTGCATTGGCATTGCAACCCACCAACAGTACTGTAGAAATAGAAGCCGCCAAAACAGCATGACGATATTTCATTATCTTTTTCATTGCTATCTCCTCGACTTAGTTACGGGCGTGCTGCCAATTCTGGATAGCTGGATACTCGTCAGGGTATGACTTGTTCCAGACATGCTCAGAAGAGGTCAGTCTGTCACCTGAGAGAGACTCAAGAAATGCGACTAGATCGCCCTTCTGTTTGTTGCTCAGATTCAGAGGTTTTAGCTGATCGCTCTTACGGCTATCTTTACCACCACCGCGGTTGTAAAAATCAACCACACCGGCCAAAGTGTTGATGGTGCCATTGTGCATGTAAGGCGCAGAATATTTCAGCTCACGCAGGCTTGGGGTCATAAACTTACCCATATCAGCCATATCGAGGGTGATGTTGTAGAAACCAGGATCACGCTTCAGATTCATGTAGTTAGGGATTCCCTGGAACATGGTAAAAGCGATAAATGCCTGGTGGTTATTGGGGTCGAGAAATACATCAAAATTCTCAGGAACACCGGTATTGTGTGGTTTTCCATCAGACAACAACGGACCGTTATGACATGAGATACAACCCGCTTTTCCCTTAAAGAGCTTCATGCCGCGCTTTGCAGCACCCGACATTTTGCCCGTATCAAAAGGTGCACCACGAGAGGTGAGTGTCTTCAAGAACTCAGGAATCGCTTTACGGACGCTACCATTAGATGGTTCACCGTATCCTGCATCTTTAAACATTTTCACATAGAGGGGGTCTTGCTTGAAACGCTCCTGCATGATCCGCATATCCATATTCATAATATACGTTTCAGTGATCATCTCACGCGTTTGATCGTTTAGGTTGGTACCAATACGACCATCGTGATTCCATGATTTCTTGTGTGCAGCATTGATTAGTGTTGGAGAGTTCCTGAAGTGGCCATTACCAGGATATCCGTCGGATAGTGCTTGGTTTTGGCTCCAACCCTCTTTAGGGTTGTGACAGGTTGCACAGGAGATAGCGGCATCCCCTGAAACGCGTTTATCAAAAAATAGACGTTTTCCCAGCTCTGCTTTTGCTTTATTGATCTTAATCTGTGGCAGCGGCCCGATATCCGGGTAGCTACCCGCATGAGCAGCACCGACTGCCATACTCAGACCTAGCGCAATAGCGAGGAGAGTACGTCCGGTCTTCACTCTTACACCCATTGGAATTCCTCCAGGTTGTTTTATTGATGAATTTCGACATTCCGAACTTTGATTCATTTCACTGGTCGAACATTAATGTTCCACCAATAGTTAGATTCAAAGTCTACCAGTGCATATTCCAGGCCAAGTTTATTTATCCCCATAGATTCTAGGTCTTACAAGAAAACAATTGATTCAGGTCAACAAAACGCCCCTTTATTCCTGAATAATTTGTTCCATACCCCCCATCTCCATCAGCAATCTTGCTCATTTCGTTCATCAAAGACAAGGGTAAACCCCAACAAAACAGTCACCTATTCACACTTTAGAGAGATTGGGGAGGGAACCCATGAAACAGGGTTGTTCTAACGAAGGAGTACTTAAATTGACTAGATATCGCACATATTTTTCAAAGCAGCTGGAAATAGCTTCGACCATCAATCAAGTCAACATCACGCACCCTTAGCTCAAGGATTGAGTCAAGCTCAGGGGCATTCTGCAGTCGCATTTTGCTCTCCATTGCCAGCTCTGGAATCAACAGCGTTACTCGATCACCCTGTTGATCTACTAACACCGCCTCACCTTGCCATTTAGGATTTTGTTTTAGGTAGACCAGTTTCCAGTGGGCATTAGATTGACGCTCTGTTTTACGCACTGAGAGCGCCGCAGCATTAGCAATATTAATTTTTTTACTCACCACTGCCTCATCTAAAGTCGTACCATCACGCAGGAAGCTTCGCAGCTGTTGATGCACTAATAGATCAGAGTAGCGACGTAGTGGACTGGTGGCACGGCAGTAAGCATCTAACCCCAAACTGGCATGAGGTTCAGGGCTAACTTGGAGACGCGAGGGTTTAAAATGGCGGCGAAAAGCAAACATGCCTGAGAGCGATTGACGGGTTAACGGCTGGCTAGGAGCCACTTGTGTGGCATAGGGGATGGCAATACCATTTTGCTGGCAGAAGAGTGCCACCGCCTCACCCGCCATCAGCATAAAATCCGTCACCATCTCACGACTATCGAGTGAAGGGAGTGGTGTGATCTCAACCTGCTGCTCTTTTACCCGCACCTTCACTTCAGGCAGATCAAGTTGTGCGGCCCCCGCTTGAAAACGTCGCACACGATAGGCTTGGCTCACCGCATGAAGCTCAGACAAAATGCCACTATCTAGCTGCTCATTTGCTTCAGAATATGGGCATCGTGTGACACAGATAGTCGAGGGGGTGATCTTGATGTCAGTGGGGGTCATCGCCTCATCTAAGCAAAAACTAATGGAGAGCGCGGGTGAACAATCGGTCATTCCTAATGCCAAGGCTGTTGTCAGTGCATGCGGCAACATCGGGATAATCATCTCAGGCAGGTAGAGGTTAGCCCCTCGCGACTGCGCCTCCAAATCAAGCTCACTCTCCACCGCCACCAGCGCTGCCACATCAGCCACATGCACCCAAATACGCTCACCATCAATACTCACAGCATCATCAGCATCACTACTTTCGACATCATCAATAGCATAGGCTTGCAGGTGGGTTAAATCTTGTCGTGCCTCTTGCGGAAGGGGCGGCACCTCAATTTTCGGTTCATCAAGAGCCACTTTAAAACGCTGTGGAAAAGGGTTGTGGTGAGCAGCCCAATAGTTCACTTTAATCAGCAGGCGATGGGCAGATTCAGGACTCTCCTGATAACCCAGCTCTCGCATGATGTGACTTTTTTCAATATGCCCCAGTGCCAAGCGCTCCACCTCGGCTAAAGGTTTCCGATCCTCTTCTAATAGGTCGCCCTGTTTAACACGCGCTACAAATGCAGACCAGGCGGCCTCTTGGTTGAGCTTCTGCTGACGACTGTGCAGTTCAGCTTCACGCTGCACTTCAGGAACCATCTCAATCACCGTTGGCTCACCACAAAACCAGAGCCCATCCACCACCATTAGCCAAGCAGCCCAAGCGGTAACGGGGGTGAACTCACCAAAGATCAGATCAGCCAAATCAGCCAGTGAGGCAGACTCACCCTGCAAAAGCTCCCACGCCTCCTGCACATTGCCTTGCAGTGGAGTTAATGTGGCAAGTGATGTGATCGGGCCGTTATGCAGCAACGTGATATCTTTTGGGCGAACACGTTTCTGCTGTCCAGCTGGTAGCTCAATCTCAATTTTTTCACTCACCGCCATCACTCTGGCAGGGTAAGTTTTATATAAAACCAAGCTGTTAACCGTAAAATTCATTGAGTTCATTTAGCAATACATTTTGGCAAAGTTCGGTATCATAGCTGACCTACTCTTTCAGACCCAATGGATACTTTGAACATGAGCAACGCGTGGCAAACATTTATTGAGGACTATCCTGTCACAACAGCGACTGGACAATCTGCACTCTCTGATCTTTCTCACTTCAGTCTGCTTAAATTTTCAGGCAGTGATGCTGAACAATTTCTACAAGGTCAGCTAACTAATGATATAAAGCTGTTGACCGAGGAGCATAGCCATCTCACTGGATACTGCTCTGCAAAGGGGCGGCTGCTGGCGATTTTTCGTGCCTTTCGTCATGATGATGCCTTCTATCTACAAGCACCCACAGAGATTATCGATTCACTTCAAAAACGGCTACAGATGTTTATTATGATCTCTGAGGTCAAACTGGAAGCGGTCAGTGATCAACTACCCAGTTTTGGTCTGATGGGTGATGCTGCAACCACACTACTACAAGCACATTTTTCACAGTTACCCAAAGATGCAAATAGTGTTATCCATGATGGCGATACCACACTAATTCGACACCCTGGCAGCCTGCCTCGTTACCAAATCATCGCACCTCTTGAGCCGCTAAAAAGTCTCTGGAAAAAACTTGAGAGTAAAGCCGATGTTGTCAATGGGTCTGCATGGTCACAAGCTGACATCAAGGCAGGAATCCCCAATATTTACCAATCAACCCAAGAAAAATTTGTGCCGCAGATGGTCAATTTGCATTTGATTGATGGCGTCAGCTTCACCAAAGGGTGTTTTGTGGGACAAGAGGTGGTTGCTCGTATGCAGTACCTTGGAACACAAAAACGCAACATGTACCTGGCTACCCTCTCATCAAATGAGAGACCACAAGCGGGAGACGCACTCTTCTCCGCAACCAACCAATCTACTCAAGGTGCGGGCACTATCGTTGATAGTGCGGGCACAGATGGAGAGCATCAACTGCTTATCGTTATCCAAAATGAGTTGGCGGATAAAAACGATGTGCAGCTTTCTGAAAATGGGCCTAAACTTGATATCAAGCAACTGCCATACAAACACCTTAGCAGTTCAACCCCCACAACAGAGTAATGGACCGATATGCTTGATAAACAAGAGTTTTTAGAGAGGCTTCAACTAGCAATTCAACAGAATAAAATAACCCTACCCACACTACCTGAGGTTGCACTCAAGGTTAAAGCAGCCGTGGATAGAGAGGACTCTACTGCTGCTGAAGTTGCTGAAATCATCACTACCGATGCTGCTATCGCCGCCCGCCTACTACAGGTGGCAAACAGCCCTCTTTACCGTGGTCGAATAGCTATTGATAGTGTACAGATGGCCGTTACACGCCTGGGCGTACGTTTGGTACGCAGCCTCGTTTCAAGCCTTATCATGCAACAGATTTTTCAAGCGAAATCTACCGTACTTGAGGAGCGTTTTAGGGCGTTATGGGAGGAGAGCGTGCATGTCGCCGCTCTAAGTCGAGTACTCTCTTATCAACAATCACAGCTCGATTCTGAGCAGGCTATGTTGGCAGGTTTAATCCACAACATTGGCGGCCTACCCGTATTAACAATGGCAGAGAACTACCCTGAGCTAATCAATGATGCCACGCAATTGGATGAGATAATCAAGTTTGTCGGCCCAACGATTGGCTCACTCATTTTAGAGAGTTGGGAGTTCCCAGAGGCACTCGCCAAAATACCAGGCCACTACAATGATGCTGACTACAATGGTGGCGATAGTGCCGATTATGTCGATTTAGTCATTGTGGCACGCCAGCAAATTTATCAGCTAGAGGGGGGCATCATCTCACTCGATAAACTTGGCTTTGAGGCCAATGTTAATATCGTCAATATCGAAGGAATTGAAGAGGAAGTGATCCAGGTTGAAGAGATTCTTCTCTGCTGAGATAGTATAGAGACCACTCAATCAACCCTATTTAACATCAGCCAAACGGCTGTAGCTGCCATTTTCTGATGCTTGAAATTACCAATCTAAAAAAAGAGTTCCAAGATGTAAAAGCAGTGGATGGGGTGAGCCTAAACATTGCCCAAGGGTGCTGTTTTGGCCTATTAGGCCCCAACGGTGCTGGCAAAACCACAACCATTGAGATGTTAGAGGGGATCATCGTCCCCACCTCTGGCAAAATACGCTATAAAAATAAACCACTTGGCCAAAGTTTTAGAAATGAAGTTGGGATCATGTTCCAACATACAGCGTTGCAAGAGTTCATCACTGTCCGAGAGATTCTTAAGCTATTTAAGCAGTTTTATACGCAGTCAAAATCAGTTGAAGAGCTGATTACAAGCTGCGCACTTGAGGAGTTTCTCGACCGAGATACACGCAACCTCTCTGGCGGGCAACGGCAGCGCCTACTATTAGCCATCGCCCTGATTAATGACCCTCAAATAATCTTTCTCGATGAACCAACAACAGGACTTGACCCTCAATCAAGGCGCAATTTTTGGACGCTATTGAAAGGAATCAAGGCGCAGCAGAAGAGCATCATCCTCACCACACACTATATGGAGGAGGCGCACGAACTGTGTGATGAGTTGGCCATCATGGATCATGGCAAAATCATCGCACAAGGCACCCCCCACACGCTGCTGGCTGAGCATTTTAATAACTCTATCATTACACTGCCTGCTAGCGATCTACCCTCAAATTTAAGCCAGATTGGTGGCATTGAAATTCAGCATATTGAAGACCGTGTTGAGATTCTCAGTGATGATATCAATCAAACCATCCGCCTATTAATTGAACAGCAGGTCTCTCTCAATCAGCTTCAAGTACGTTCTAGAACACTAGAAGATCTCTTTATCAAACTCACCGGCCACGAACTTCGCACATGAATATGAGACGATATTTTGCCCTTTTTAGCGCCCGTAACCGTGAGTTTCTACGTGACCGAACCGCACTGACCTGGAATATTGTCCTGCCTGTTCTCCTCGTTATCGGCTTCGCTTTCGCCCTCTCAACCGATGAGACTGATCTATTTAAGGTGGGGCTAATAAATTTTGAGAGCAGCACACAACACCCCTTTCTTGAAACAGAACATATCCAATTTATTCCGGTTGATGAGCATGATGCCATCACAAAAGTTGAGCGACATCAGCTCGATATGTTGTTCGATATCAGTAACAGTCGCTACTGGATCAATGAGCAATCAACCAATGGTTACATCCTTGAGAAGTTGCTTCAAGGCAGCGCTAGTAACTTAAAAAAACAGGCCGTCACTGGGGAGGCATTACGCTATATCGATTGGCTGATCCCCGGTATTCTTGGTATGAATGTCATGTTTAGCTCACTTTTTGGGGTAGGGTTTGTCATCGTTAGGTATCGGAAAAATGGTGTTCTTAAACGACTTAAGGCGACACCTCTAACTGCTTTTGAGTTTCTTGCAGCGCAGATCACCTCACGTCTCTGGCTTATCGTGCTGGTCACCAGTTGTGTCTATTTAGGCACCGATCTATTTGTTGGTTTCCACATGTATGGCTCCTATTTAAACCTGCTTTTAGTTTTAGTTATTGGCACTATTAGTATGATTAGCGTGGGTCTATTGGTTGCAGCTCGTATGGCCAGTGAGGAGGCCGCTAATGGCCTACTCAATCTCATAAGCTGGCCAATGATGCTGCTGTCTGGCGTCTGGTTCTCCTTAGAGGGGTCTCACCCCTTTGCAGTGGCATTCTCTAAGCTTCTGCCATTAACGCATATGATTGATGCGGCACGAGCGATTATGATCGACGGAGCCAACCTGATTGATATCTCACCCCAACTAATAACACTCATTGCGATATCTACCGTTTTTCTTTTTATCAGCGCCCGCACTTTTCGTTGGGAGTGAAACTCCAGCAAGATCAAAGAGTCTACCGACAATAGAAGCACTTAAGATTTCAGCCACACTGGACGATACATATCTTAGCAAGGTGCAATGAAACTCACCATTTCATACAAGAACTTCATTAAGCAGCCACATTACATGTGAAACCACATCCATTTCACAAAATGCCAATTATGCTGCCTAAATCAACACCTGCTAATTAGCTCTCTTACGGAACTAAATGGTAGATTTAGTGGTTTAATTCGTACTGAGGTTTTTTGCACAAGAGATATAGGGCGCTACGGCAGATGACAATAGAGCCAGCCAACACCCTTGTTTAAACAACAATAATAATAACAAATATGGTCAAAACAGAACTAACATGCCTGCTATTCACGCTGCTCATAAGCCTATGGGTCTCCACTATTTATGCCGCCACACCAGCAAAACCAAGTGCAGAACAGCTCCGCATAGAGGGCATCAACTCACTAAAAAGTGAAATATTGCTACTTAATCGAGACCTATCTACTCTAGAGCAAGAGATACTCTACCCTCTGCTCAGCCAGTTTTCGATATACCTATCAACAACCGATAAACTGATCTTCAAGCATGGAGAGTTAACGGTAAAAATTGATGGTCAAATAGTTGCGAACAATCGCTACAGTGCCAAAACCATCAAGGCACTTTTTAACGATGGCGTGCAACACCTCTATGTCGGCAAACTGAAACCAGGCAAGCATCAGCTGCAACTCAGCTACATTTGGGTAGATGAGAAGAACATCCCAACTCAAGGTGAACTAACACACTCTTTTATAAAAGAGTTTCAAGCAAAACATATTGAGTTAACAATCGTAAAGAGAGACTCTAAAAACCCCTCTCTATTTAGAGTGATTGAGTGGGAATGATCAAATTACTCTCTCTTTCTAAGGTGTGGTTTCTACTACTGTTACTGCCGCTGACTACAACAGCTGCACCTATACCCGTGCAGCACAGCTTCAGTGATCGAATCACTAACGAAGCGCTATTTGAGCTCTATCAAGGGCACTATTTCCCCGCTATCAATCATCTAATCACAGCAAGGAAAAATAACAGCCTAACCAGCGATGATGATGAATATGAGCTGATACTTGCGGGGCTATACATCTCCTTCGGTTTAGATGACGAAGCAGAGAAGATATTTAAAGAGCGTCTCTCTAAAAGCAATCATCGAAAACTACGCAATCAAGCCATGCTCCTAATTGCCAAGTTGCAGTTCAGACACGGCCTCTATGAGAAAGCTGAGAAAACACTTAAAAAAGTGCAGGTTCAACTAACCCCAGAGCAGCAAGAGGAGCGGCTCATACTACATGGCCAGCTTCTGTCACTACGTAATAAACATCGCTGGTCTGTCGCTCGCCTACGGAAGATTAACAACAACTCTGAGTGGGCAATCTATGGCCGTTATAATCTAGCAATCACATTGATTAAGCTCAAAGATGCTCTTGCTGGCCAAGTATTGCTTGAAGCAATCGGCCAAATTGAGGCGACAACTGAGGATATGCGTGCACTACGAGACCGAGCCAACCTAGCACTTGGCTTCTGGTTTTTAGAGAACAAGCAGAGTGAAGATGCACTACAGGTTCTCAAGCGTATTAGGCTCAACAGCCCAGCCACATCAATGGGGCTACTGGGGGTTGGTTGGGCCTATGAGCAACAGGGTGAATATATGGCTGCTATCTCAACTTGGCAGCACCTGTTTAAAAAGGGTGTCTCAGATACTGCAGTCCATGAAGCTAAGCTAACCACCGCCTATGCCTACCTAGGGCTTGAATCAAACCAGATGGCACTTAGCAGTTTTGAAGAGGCTATTCAGCACTACAACAGAGAGATCACACAACTTGATACAAACATCACCGCACTAAAGTCTGGTGCTTTTTTTAACAGTAGTGAAACCGACCAAGTACAACTGGGTAAAGCATGGCTCAACTGGGCTTTTGTACAATCTGTAAACCCCAGCCACAATGCGCTCTCATCTATACTAAAGAGCCACATTTTTATAAGTTCACTCAATGATTTACGAGATTTACTCTTTTTAAACCACTCTCTCAAACTATGGTCTAGCGAGTTAAACACATTTAAAGGCTTCTTAGGTAAGAGCCCAAAAAAATCAGTCGAAAAAATGCTCACTGCTCTAACAAAGGAGAGCAACCGCTTATTACAAAAACAACAAAAGTATAACCAGCTATCGAGCAGAGCTCAGCAACCAAGCAGCCGTTTAGACCTCTCAACTTCCAGTCATCTCTACTCATACCGAAAGATATTATTTGACATTGATATTATGAGTAAGAATCGCCATGCCGCTACGGGTACTGAACGCTTAATGTTGAAAAATCGCCAATCAAATCTCAGCATTATTAAACACTTCACAAAAGAGGATAAGAACAGCCAAAAAAGGTATGACACACTAGAGAAAATCATACAATGGCAAGGAGAGAAAACATTCGAAGAGAGCCTATCCCTCACTCAAAATGCACTCACTGATATCAATATAAAGCTAAGTATCGTAGAGAGACGCAAACAGGCAATGCTGATGCTGCAACAGGCAGCAGAGAGCGATATACGTGCTAATGACAAGCTAATAAATAAAAACCTGTCGAAGATCAAAACACTACAGCCAAAACTCAATAGCACTATTAGCAAGCAGATTGCCCATCTTACTGAACTCGCCACCCACGAGCTAACCACTCAAAAACAGCGTCTAAAGGGTTACCTTATTCGTGCGCACTATAGCGTGGCAAGAATCCATGACAAAGCACTCGGTTCAAAAGAGCGATCATGGTAAATCTACCAAAACTACGCCATCTATCCGTACTATTAGCTTTGGTAGTCCTCATGAGCCAAGGAGCCTTTGCAGATGAAAAGAGGAGCAGAGTGCCCTTTGTTGAAGTCGATGTAACACACAATATTGGCACACTAAAAATCAACCCTATTTCTATCGACAATCAAGCTGTAACAGCAGATATAAGCAAAACCATTGCAAGCTACCAAGCCTTATACAAACTTCTCAGAGAGATAAAAAAGGGGAGCCTAGATAGCGAAGATGATCCACAAGCAATCCTAATCAACGACATCCGCAGTGAAGTTAGAAGACGACTGGCTGACCTTGAGCTAGAGAGCAGTAACGAAATTCAATTTGCCGACACTCCAGATGATGTGACTCAGGCTCCGCTAGATTCAAGCGTACAAAAACGGTATCAAGCTATCGCTAAAACCTATGACCAGATGTTACGAGACAACCCAACCTATACCGCAAATGATCGGGTGTTATACCAATTGGCTCACATCTACGAGTTGATGGGCAAGACAGAAAGAATGGTCTCTACACTCACTCAGCTAGTCAACAAGCATGACGGCAGCCGTTTTTACGTTGAAGCTAATTTTAGGTTAGCCGAGCGCTATTTTGTTACGAGGGATTATGAAAGCGCAGCCACCCACTACGACACCATCTTGAGAGAGGGGAAAAGGTCCTCTTTTTTCGATCAAAGCGCCTACAAATACGGCTGGACACTCTTCAAACTGCAAGAGGTGTATGATGCAATGAAGCAGTTTGTGCTGCTGCTAGATCGCCTACTCATGGGAGCAAGAGATACCAGGCTCGTCGATAAAAGTAGTAAAAAACCACTTTTTTATGATGTGCTGCGCATCGTTGGTTACACCTTTTCACACATGGGTGGCCCCAAAGGAATTAATGCCTATTTTGAGGAGAATGGCCACCGCAGTTATGAGTACCTCATCTATAACAGTCTCGCCAAACACTATGAGAAAAAAGAGCGCATCGGTGATGCAGCCAAAACCTATCTAGCCTTTATCAATCTCTATCCTGCACATGAGCAGTCACCTGAACTACAGATAAAAGCGATCGATATTTATGAAAAAGGTGGCTTCCCCACCACCGCTAAAAAAGAGAAAGAGGCCTTCGTTGAACGATATAAAATTGGCTCTTCTCTATGGGAAAACATGCATGAAGAGGGAAAAGCGCAACTTAAACCTCACCTTAAAAGACACCTCATTGCTCTCTCTAAGCACTATCATGCAATGGCTCAACAGGGGCTAAATAAAAAAGAGACCAGGAAGCAAGCGGAGCAAGACTTTAACCAAGCACTCTATTGGTACCAACGCTACCTAACCTCCTTTCCTGATGCTGCAAATAGTGGCCACATCAATTTCATGATGGCAGAGTTGCTATTTGACTTTAAACACTACTCCACCGCTGTTGATCACTACCTCATCGCCGCCTATGAGAAACCTAAGCACGATAACTCTGCTGAGGCAGGGTATGGTGCATTAATGGCCTACACCGAAAGAGGAAAAGAGCTAACTGAGAGAGCTGAGCAAAGCGCTTGGCAAGCACTAGAGATTAAGAGCGCCCTGCGTTTCAGTGAGACATTTCCAACAGATCCACGCCGAGCAGAGGTCTTAACACAAGCAGCTGAACAGCTTTTTCATAGCCATCAATATAAACAAGCAGAGCAGGTATCCCAACAGTTCATCAGACTCAAACTCACTACTGATGCCAAAATGCTGCTAACAATAAAGAGAGTTTTTGCCCACGCATCATTCGAGCTGCACCATTTTACACAGGCAGAGCATGCCTATTTTGATCTATTAAAGGTCATTCCAAAAAGAGATGAAGAGCACCCAAAAACGGTAGAGCGTTTAGCCGCCTCTATCTACAAACAGGGGGAGGCTAGCCGCCAACTCGGCAAGTACTATGAAGCCGCCCAACATTTCCAACGTGTAGGCAAGTTAGCGCCAACATCCTCCATAAAAGAGACCGCAGACTATGATGCTGCAAATAGCTTTCTAGAGGCAGAAGCGTGGGTGGAGGCCTCAGCAGCTCTTGAGTTCTACATCCGGCAATACCCTAAAAGCCCAGCACTTGGTGAGATCCAAAAAAAGCAGGTGCTGGCCTATCTGAAAGATGGCAAGCAGCTTGAAGCCGCTAAAATATACACCGCTATTTCTCTACATGACCCAAACAAAAACACTCGGCTTGAAGCCAGCTGGAATGCTGCCGAGATCTATTCCAATTTAAACCGGCACGATAAGACTATCACAGCCCTCAAAAGCTACATCAAGCAGTTTCCTAAACCACTTGAACAGGCAATTGAAGCTCGCCAAAAAATCGCTGACATATATGAGAAGAGATCTGATACTAAAAAGAGAGATTTCTGGTTAAAACAGATTATAAAGGCCGAAAAAACGGCAACTGGATCACAGACAGAACGAATACATTTCCTAGCAGCTAAAGCTTCTCTTATCCTTGCCGCCCCATTGTTTGACTCCTTTAACAACGTGCAACTTAAAATACCACTCAAAAAGAGCCTACGAAGTAAAAAACAGAAAATGAAGGCAGCAATCAACGCATATAACCGTGTAGCAAAGTACCAAGTGGCACAATTTACCACCGCTGCCACCTACTACACCGCAGAGATTTACCAACAATTAGGCCAATCTCTGATGAAATCAGAGCGGCCAAAAAATCTAAACGAAGAGGAGCTAGAACAGTACGAAATTCTACTTGAAGAGCAGGCATACCCCTTTGAAGAGAGGGCCATTGAGACTCACCAGGCGAATATAGAGACCGTACTTCAAGGCATCTACAATAAATGGAACAGACTCAGTTTTACCGCCTTAGCCAAACTAG
>JAMOMH010000294.1 GCA_027068675.1 Sedimenticola sp. | reverse complement strand
GAGCAAAGTTGGTCACCTTCTCAGTATCTGTGAAGAAGAGACCAAACATACCACCAATGCGGTTGCTGGTGAGTGGAATGCCCGCCGCCTTTGCAGCAGCAGTGATGCCATCAACCAGAATATCCACCTTGCCACTCAACTCATCAAAAAAGCCTGGGACAGAGATCAGCTCCAGTGTTTTGAGGCCGGCGGTCATCGCAACGGGGTTGCCTGACAGGGTGCCCGCTTGGTAGACAGGGCCGAGTGGGGATATCTTCTGCATGATCTCGCGTTTGCCACCAAAAGCGCCAACTGGCATTCCACCGCCGATCACTTTGCCAAGTGTGGTGAGATCAGGTTTGATGTTGTAGTAACCCTGTACACCGCCGAGTGCGACACGAAAGCCAGTCATCACTTCATCAAAAATAAGTACTGTGCCATGCTCATCACACACCTCACGCAGCCCTGCTAGAAACCCAGGTTCGGGTGGAATGCAGTTCATGTTGCCTGCCACAGGCTCCACAATGATGCAGGCGATCTCATGGCCGACTTTAGCGAAAGTCTCCTTTACTTGCTCTAGATTGTTGTATTCCAGTGTTAGTGTTAGTGCTGCCAGTGCTTCAGGTACGCCAGGTGAAGATGGCTCGCCCAGTGTCAGCATGCCGGAGCCAGCTTTAACCAGCAGTGAGTCAGAGTGGCCGTGATAGCACCCCTCAAATTTAACAATTTTATCGCGACCCGTGTAACCACGCGCTAGGCGCAGAGCACTCATCGTTGCTTCGGTGCCGGAGCTAACCATACGTACCATGTCCATTGATGGTACGAGCTCGCACACCTTGTCAGCCATCTCTGTTTCGAGTTCGGTGGGTGCGCCAAAGCTGAGACCTTTGCTGATGATAGCTGCGACTGACTCAATCACTTCAGGGTGTGAGTGGCCCAGAATCATTGGTCCCCAAGAGCCAACGTAGTCGATGTAACGCTTACCATCAGGATCGAAGAAAAAGGGGCCCGATGCAGAGTCGATGAAGATTGGATCACCACCTACACCACGGAAGGCCCGTACCGGTGAATTGACGCCACCGGGGATGTGACGCTGGGCTTGTTCAAATCGGGTGTGGCTTTGGTTCATGCGCTTCTCTCTCAAATTTTAGAATAGTTGTTGGAACTGTTTGGTGGCGTTGCAGATATCTTTTTGGCCAAAGATGCCTTGAACCACCGCCAGCATATCAGCACCAGCCTCAATTAATTGGCCGCCATTTTCCGGTGTTATGCCGCCAATGGCAACTAATGGCAGTGAAATTTTAGATTTTGCTTGGCTCAAAATTTCAAGATTGGCGGGGGTGGCATCGGGTTTGGTGGATGAGCTAAAAAAACGACCAAAAGCGACATAATCTGCACCGGCTCTCTCTGCTGCAAGTGCAACACTGAGGTCGTTATAACAGGAGATGCCGATAATCGCTTGATCCCCCAGCTGTGAACGTGCTTGTTGGATTACATCATCATCACGCCCTAGATGAACGCCATTGGCCCCCACTTCGGCAGCGAGCTGGATATCATCGTTGATGATCAATGGTACTTTATATCGTTGGCAAAGCTGTAATAGTGCAGAGGCCGCTGCGAAGCGCTCTTTCTGAGAGCTGCTTTTGTCACGATATTGGAGAATGTTTATACCGCCAATCAGCGCCTTTTCAACCTGCTTAAGAAGGTTGTCACCCGTGATACGGGTATCGGTGATGGCGTACAGCCCGTGCTGGCATTTGTTCATGGCTTATCTCGCCGAGAGAGTGCAAAGAAGCGGTCAGGGATGCTCTGTCCACGGCCTAAACAGAGGCCATTGAATAACGCATCCCAGGTGTAGACCTGAGCTTCATTGACGGCATCGAGCATCGAAAAACCTTGCGCCAGGAAGGCCGCAATTGCAGCAGAGAGTGTACAGCCAGAGCCATGATAGTCGCCTGGTAGCCGATCCCAAGCTTGCTCATTAAAAAGACCTTCTGGATTGTAGAGGCGGTTAACAACACGCTCTTCACGCTCATGTGTGCCCGTAATCAGCACATAACGAGCACCACAGGCGAGTAGTGTTTCGGCACAACTCTCTAAATTTTTACACCCCTCTGTCAGTTGGTAAGCCTCTGGGCTATTGGGGGTGATGAGGTCGATGAAGGGGAGCAACTGCTGCCGAATGACCTGCTCCATTGTCTGATCGACTAAACGGGTGCCAGCTCCGCTGCTTAGAACAGGATCAAGCACAACAGGAATAGTGTGGTACTCTGCCAGCAGGTCAGCCAGCCAAGAGGCGATCTCGATATTACCTATTAAGCCAATCTTAATCGCTTCTACTTTGTAGTCATCTAAAACAGCGCGAGCTTGCGCATCAATCTGTGCAATTGGCTGAGGGAGCACCTGCTGTAGGCCGCAGGTGTCCTGCACCGTAATGCAGGTGATCACACTCGCTGCATAGCAGCGATTGGCTGAAACCGCCTCAATATCGGCCTGAATGCCCGCACCACCCCCAGGGTCATGCCCAGCAATGGTTAGAACGACTGGAATATCTGACTCTCTCTCCTTCATAGCACCTATTGTACCGCCCTTTTTCCTAAAGAGTGGAGTGCACTATTTAATTTTTTATGCTGCTATTTAGGTTGGTTTTTGAGGCGTGATTGTGCTGTTAATTCAGCTAATTGTCCTACCTTTTAAATAAGTTACATCGCTGCTCTATCTATCCGTAGCTAGTACTCTTGCTCATCAGGTGGAATAAAGTGGTCTACAATTTTCTTGTGTCTCATAAAAATTAGTTGATGTTGGTGAGGTGAAAATATGGAACACCATTTAAGTGAAGTAGAAGAGGCAGCCCTCCTTTTCTGTAAGTTGATAGAGTCTATTGATGAGGCTGATCGCTCCTGGTTACGACAAATTTCAGCGGTATTACCTCGGCTGCATGTCGCGGTCGCTGCACTGGGTGTTGCACCTGAGTCAGTAGAACAGAGTGGTGATGTTGATCTGGATGTACGCTTTGAGCTTTATACCAACTTGCGCCGTATCATTGGTATTAGAGATGCCTATTGGATGGAGTTTGACCACATGGGAGAGGAGAGTGCGAGTGGCAGTTTGGCGGATGATCTGACTGATATCTATTACGAGCTAAAGCGGAGTCTGCCCCATTTAGAGATAGATGCCTCTCAAGCGGTAAATGATTTGCGTAGCGGTTTTAAATTTCATTGGGGACAGCATTTGGTTGATGCAGAGCGACACCTCTATGTGTTGGGTTCCCGAAATCAGCTCTGAATCGTTTAGAAAAATAGATCTTGTTTATCGTCAAAATTGTTGACTAATCACCACCTTGTTTGGTCAAAGTTGATTACCTGTGTAGAATGGAGAGATATTAAGCTTGTATTTCTACCGTAAAGAGAGACTCCTATGACTTCAACATTAACCGATCAAGACCTCACCTTAACCGCCCCAGCAAATGGCAAAATGAACGAGTTGTTCACGGAAGTGGATGAGAATATCAAAGGTGTCCGGGTCTTTGTAACGCCAGGTGGTTGCAGTGGTATCAGTTTTGGTATGACCTTTGCTGAAAACCTAGAAGATGATGACTCTGTTCTTAACTGTGAAGGTTTTGATGTCATTGTTGATAGCAATACCCTGCAATATATCCGCGGTGTTGAGATCGATTATGTTGACCAAGGCAATGGCAATGAGAGCTTTGTCTTCAACAATGTCCAGCCCGTAGAGGCTGCTCCAGGCGGTGGTAGTGGTTGTGGCGGCTGCCCATCAAGCTCAGGTGGTAGTGGTGCTGCTGGTGGCGGTTGTTCATAAATATAATCGCTTACCAAAAACAAAAGAACCGCTGAATAGTACCAGCGGTTTTTTTTGCCTACAGATTGAAAATAGGAAATGTGAGAGATGAGCAGTAATCGGCATGAGTTAGTAGTAGTGGGCGGTGGTATCAGTGGTTTAGGTTTAGCTCATCTGGCTGCTAAAAATGGGCTGAAGCCGGTTGTCATTGAAGCAAGTGACAAAGTGGGTGGATCCATTTGTAGTCATCACTTCTCTGCACCTGAGGGTGAATTTTGGGCTGAACTGGGTGCACATACCTGCTTTAACTCCTATGGCAATCTGCTAACGATGTTGGATGATCTCAATCTTCTGGGTGATCTACTGCCAAAAGAGAAACTGAGCTACCAACTGCTGACCCAAAAAGGGCTGCGTAAAATCACCTCACAACTCAATTTTTTTGAGTTGCTTTTTTCACTACCCAAACTTCTCACGCTAAAAAAAGAGCACTCTACTGCTGAGCAGTTTTATGGTGGCATCGTTGGTAAAAATAACTTTAAGCGTGTTCTTGGCCCAGCGCTGGACGCAGTGATCTGCCAATCAGCCGCAGAATTTCCAGCTAACTCACTCTTTATTAAGAAGCCCCGCCGTAAAGATATTATGCGTAGCTTTACCGCAGATGGTGGCTTAGAGCACTTTGTAAAGTGCATTGCTGAGCAGCCAGGGATCGAGGTACGCACTAGCGTGGCAGTGAGTGCCATTGAAAAACTGGAGGATGGCTACCGACTTCAGATGGATGATGAGACGGTAATTGAGGCTGATAAATTGGTCTTAGCAATAGCACCTGACGTGGCTGCTAGGCTGCTAGGGCCAACCCTGCCTGTGGTATCAGAGCTATTGCAGCAGATTGAGATGGTGAAGATTGAGACGATATCGGTACTAATCGAAAAACAGTACCTTAAACTAGAGCCTGTAGCGGGTATTATTGCAGTGGATGATGACTTCTATTCGGCGGTTGCTCGCGATCCTGTTCCCGACAACAACTACCGCGCCTTTACCTTTCACTTTCGCCCTGGGAGAGTTGATCAAGTGGGTAAAATGGTTCGCATTAGTGAAATATTAGGTTTGAATAATCCCACCGAGATTGAGCAGGTGGCCAATCGAGAGAATCGCCTGCCTTCGATACGTATGGGCCATGCAAAGCGGATTGCTGAGTTGGATAGTCTCATAGTTGATCAATCACTCGCTTTAACAGGAAACTGGTTCACCGGTGTATCTATTGAAGATAGCCTCTGCCGTACTGCCTCTGAGTTCAAACGCCTGTTTGATCGATAAACAGCCATGAGGTTAGCTCATGCATGGCTCTTAACCAAGTCATAGCTCCTTACGGGAACATGATCACACGGGACGGGAAGTTAACCACGCAAGACAATGAGGCGGCACAGAAGCTATATGATGGCATTGGTGCAAATAAAAGCTCGTGGTTATTTTATGCAAAAGAAATATAATAATCACATCCAGTAGATCCGCAAAGCTAACGGGGTCTCACTGAGCTTTGTAACTAATTACCTTGATTCTTTGGGCAGAGCCTATCTCCAGTGCTGCTGGGAAAATTCAAGTTCCTGATTTTGGCAGCTTGATGGGTTCTTTCTTCTTTTGGCTGTGACGATAGTAGAGCGCAGTGTTACCAATACGCTGCACAACCGTAGCACCTGTTGCTTCACTAATGTTGGCAATAATGGCATCTCGTTCAGAGTGTTCGCTGATGTTGATTTTTACCTTGACTAGCTCATGGCTAAGTAACGCCTGCTTTATCTCATCTACTATCGCTTCACGCATCCCTTTCTGGCCAACGGTGACGATGGGGTGAAGTTGATGGCCTAGCCCACGTAGGAATCGTTTCTGTTTTTCAGACAACTGCATTATTAAACTCTGATGCTTGCGGATAAAAACCGCTATTCTAACCTATTTATCCTCCGATCAAACGGATAATTAGCCCCTAAACCCCAGAAAGAAAAGCGTTATGATGTGTAATATGTTAGTTGTAACTATCGGTTTGGTGGCTATCTGAGGTTTTGCTGTAAAATCAAACGATTGTGCAGTGTATTTGTTTGTATTGAAGAGTGAAGGTTGGCCATGAGCAAAAGCAAAAGTAGTCGCCAATGGCTTGATCGCCATGTCAATGATGAGTATGTAAAGAGAGCGCAGTTGGAAGGGTACCGTTCGCGTGCGGCCTTCAAGCTGCTGGAGATTCAGGATCAAGACCGGCTAATTAAGCCAGGAATGAATATTGTTGATTTGGGTGCAGCCCCAGGTGGCTGGACACAGATAGCAAAAAAACTTGTTGGCAATAGCGGGCAAGTTATTGCACTTGATATACTACCGATGGAACCTATTGCCGGTGTGGAGATCATTGAAGGGGACTTTCGAGAGGATGGGCCGCTCAATTGTCTGTATGAGATATTAGATGGCAAACCGGTTGACCTTGTAATCTCAGATATCGCCCCCAATGTAAGTGGTATGACGGCGGTTGATCAACCGAGAGCAATCTATTTGTGTGAGTTGACCTTAGAGTTTGCACGTGAATCACTGAAACCTGGTGGTGTTATGCTGGTCAAACTTTTTCAAGGTGCCGGTTCCGATCAGTACATTAAGGATGTTCGGTCATCGTTTAAAAAGGTCATTATTCGTAAACCAAAAGCCTCACGGCCTCGTAGTCGGGAGGTCTATCTGGTGGCGAAGGGCTATAAACTGTAGTAACGTCTAACGATTACTGTTTTTGTATTTTCCACGTGGTTGAATGGAAATCAATGTTTGAGGGTTAATGTCTTGAATGACATGGCAAAAAATTTAATTTTATGGGTCATCATCGCGGTTGTATTGATGACAGTATTTAATAACTTCACCACGTCTAAGGCACAAGTTGAGGTGATGACCTATTCAGAATTCATTAATGAAGTGAAATCTGGCCAGGTAAAAAATGTCACGATTACGGGTCGCACTATTGAAGGGGTGACTAACTCAGGGCAAACCTTTACGACGCATAGCCCGGGTGATAGCGGGTTGGTGGGTGATCTGCTAAACAATAATGTTGAGATTGTTGCCTCGCCACCAGAAAAGCCATCTATTTTGATGTCCATCCTGATTAACTGGTTTCCGCTCTTCATTTTGATCGGTTTGTGGGTCTTCTTCATGCGTCAGATGCAGGGTGGTGGCGGAGGGCGTGGTGCGATGTCATTTGGTAAGAGCAAAGCCCGCCTGCTGAATGAAGATCAGATTAAAGTAACTTTTAAAGATGTAGCAGGTGTCGAAGAGGCCAAGGATGAGGTCTCTGAGATGGTTGATTTCCTTCGTGAGCCATCTAAGTTTCAAAAGCTCGGTGGCAAAATTCCTCGTGGCGCACTCATGGTTGGCCCGCCAGGTACAGGTAAAACATTGTTGGCAAGGGCCATTGCCGGTGAGGCCAAAGTCCCTTTCTTTACCATCTCGGGTTCAGATTTTGTTGAGATGTTTGTCGGTGTCGGTGCATCTCGAGTGCGCGATATGTTTGAACAGGCGAAAAAACATGCGCCATGTATCATCTTTATCGATGAAATTGATGCTGTGGGTCGTCATCGTGGAGCAGGGCTTGGTGGCGGTCACGATGAGCGCGAGCAGACGCTAAATCAGCTGCTAGTTGAGATGGATGGTTTTGAAGGCAATGAGGGTGTCATCGTTATTGCAGCGACAAACAGACCGGATGTTCTTGATCCTGCGCTACTTCGTCCAGGACGTTTTGATCGTCAAGTAGTTGTAGGGCTTCCAGATGTCCGTGGTAGAGAGCAAATTCTAAAGGTACACCTACGTAAAGTTGCGGCCTCTGATGATGTGAAGGCCTCGATTATTGCACGTGGTACACCTGGTTTTTCAGGGGCAGACTTGGCTAACCTGGTCAATGAAGCGGCTCTCTTCTCTGCTCGATTTAATAAAACATTTGTCGATATGGTAGAGATGGAGCGAGCAAAGGATAAGATTATGATGGGTGCTGAGAGGCGCTCCATGGTGATGAATGAGAAAGAGAAAAAGCTAACGGCTTACCATGAGGCGGGTCACGCTATCATTGGTCGTTTGGTTCCATCGCACGACCCTGTTTACAAAATTAGTATTATTCCACGTGGACGTGCCTTGGGTGTCACCATGTTCCTGCCTGAAGAGGATCGCTATAGCCTCTCTAAAGAGCAGCTTGAGAGCCAAATTTCAAGCCTGTTTGGTGGTCGAATTGCTGAGGAACAGATTTTTGGCGCTGACCATATAACGACCGGGGCTTCCAATGATATCCAGCGAGCTACTGAGCTTGCTCGAAATATGGTGACCAAGTGGGGGATGTCGGCACAGCTTGGGCCGCTTGCTTATGGTGAAGATGAGCAGGAGGTTTTTCTTGGTCGCTCTGTGACTCAACATAAGAGCGTCTCTGATGGTACATCGCTCTCGATTGATAAAGAGATTCGACTCCTTATTGACAAAAACTATAAACGTTCAGAGCAAATTTTGAATGAAAATAGAGATATTCTTCACTTGATGGCTGAAGCGTTGATTAAATATGAGACTATCGATTCAGCTCAAATAGATGTCATCATGGATGGCAAAGCGCCCCCGCCCCCGAGTGGCTGGGATGATTCAGAGCCAAAGTCTGGCGGTGGAAATCCTACTAAAGAGGAAGATGAGCCGGCAGCTGACAAAGATGATGGCTCTATCGGTGGGCCAGCCAACCAGCATTAACCATAATTGATACTCTAATTAGCTTTTAGTTGTAGGCCCAGAAATGATCCTCGATTGTGCTGGAAAGTGCGTCGATCTCTCTCGCCCCCAGGTAATGGGGATCTTAAATGTGACGCCTGATTCGTTCTCTGATGGTGGCTGTTATCAGAGAACTCAGGCAGCTTTGCAACACGCTCACCAAATGGTGGCTGATGGGGCAGCGATTATTGATGTTGGTGGAGAATCAACTCGACCTGGTGCCCCAGCTGTGAGTGTTGCTGAAGAGCTTGATCGGGTTTTGCCTGTGGTTGAGGCTCTCAGCAGAGAACTGCCTGTCCCCATCTCTATAGATACCAGTAAAGCGGCTGTCATGCGTGAAGCGGTTAAAGTGGGTGCAGGCTTTATTAATGATGTAGCTGCGCTACAACATACGGGTGCGTTAGCGGCTGCAGCGGCAGGTTTAGTTCCTGTCTCATTGATGCATATGCAGGGTGAGCCGAGGACTATGCAATCTGCACCACATTATGATGACGTGGTTCGCGAAGTGTATGATTATTTACTTCAGCGGGTTGCTATTTGTCGGTTGAAAGGTATTAAACAAGAGCACTTGATTATCGACCCTGGTTTTGGTTTTGGTAAGTCATTGGCACATAATTTAGCCTTATTGAAGGCTTTGCCAAAGTTTGTAGCGACAGGCTTGCCAGTGTTGGTTGGTATCTCCAGAAAATCTATGATTGGCACCCTACTGAATGCAGAACTAGGTGATAGGGTTATTGGTAGCGTAGCAGCGGCTGTTCTTGCTGCCAATGTGGGCGTTAAATTAATAAGAGTTCATGATGTTAAAGAGACGGTAGAGGCGTTGAAAATTGTCTCTGCAGTAAACTCATACAGAGAATGTGAGAAGGAGGAGCTGTAATGGAAAGGCGCTATTTTGGTACAGATGGTATTCGTGGTCGTGTGGGTGAAAGCCCCATCACTCCGGAATTTGTTATGAAGCTGGGCTGGGCTGCTGGACGAGTCCTCGGTGCGGCACAGAATAGTAAAATATTGATCGGCAAAGACACACGGATATCTGGTTACCTTCTTGAGTCGGCGCTTGAGGCGGGCCTATCCGCTGCTGGCGTTAATATCCGACTGTTAGGCCCTATGCCAACGCCTGGAATCGCTTATCTAACGCGTACGCTTCACGCTCAGGCTGGCATCGTAATTAGTGCTTCACACAACCCTTACTACGACAACGGCATTAAATTTTTCTCGAGTGATGGAAGTAAGCTAGGTGATGAGGTGGAGCTAGCTATCGAAGCGGAGTTAGACAAGACGATGACCACTGTCGATTCCGCCTTACTCGGTAAAGCCGATCGGGTTAGCGGTGCAGAGGGGCGCTATATTGAGTTTTGTAAAAGTACCATCCCCCTCTCGATGAATTTTCGGGGGCTAAAGATTGTTGTTGACTGCTCACATGGTGCAACCTACAACATTGCCCCTTACGTGTTTGAAGAACTAGGGGCTGAGGTGGTCGCAGTCGGTGTTTCACCCGATGGTTTGAATATTAATAAAGATGTTGGCTCAACATGTATTGGAATGCTTTGTGATGCCGTTTTAGAGCATAAGGCTGATCTTGGACTAGCGCTTGATGGTGATGGTGATCGGATTATCATGGTTGATGAGAAGGGTGGTGAGGTAGATGGTGATGAGATCCTCTACATCATTGCTCGGTCGCGTCAGCAACAGCATGCTTTAAAAGGGGGTGTTGTCGGTACCTTGATGAGCAATCTTGGCCTGGAGCGGGCTTTGGAGTCGCTTGGTATCCATTTTGAGCGAACAAATGTGGGTGATCGCTATATCATGGAGCAGCTCTCTAAAAAGGGCTGGATGCTGGGTGGTGAGCAATCGGGTCATATCATCTGCCTTGACCGCACAACCACGGGCGATGGGATTGTCTCAGCGTTGCAGGTATTAGCAGAGATCAACCGCAGTGGTTGCACATTGCATGAGCTGGCATCAGGCATGACCAAATACCCCCAAATCCTAATTAATGTAAGGATTGGTTCGTCAAAGGCTGAGGATATTATGGCTGATGATACTGTGCAGGATGCTGTGCGAGAGATAGAGGCTGAGTTGGCTAGCAATGGCCGTGTCTTGCTAAGGCCCTCTGGAACAGAGCCTCTTATAAGGGTGATGATTGAAGGTATTGACAATGAACCGGTTGTCCGGCTTGCTAATCAATTGGCTGATGTGGTGAAATCAAGAGTAATCTAACATAGTGAGAATGGTCGTATTCCATACTTTAAATCTTGAATGTGAAAAGGATTGAAAGTTGAAAATTAAACATTTAGCAGCTCTACTTTTGTCCGCAGTACTTCTCATAGGGTGTGTCTCATCAGGTGGGCTAGATTACTATGAGATACGCGAAAACCGCATTGGTCTGCATCGTGATAAACTGATCGCGGATATTGGGGAACCTTCGATTCAGCTCCATGCGCCGGTACTTGAGAATGACGTTGAAGTGATGCGGTACGTTTATATGAAGCAGGTGGTGGCGTCTGATTGTGTGGATATCTATATCGTTGAAAAGCTTTCAGGCAATGTTGTTGACTATATTTGCCAGTGATCTGCCCTTTGTTCTGTAGGGTTAAAGTGGTTTTATAATTTAGGTTGATGTTTAAGGCTGTTTTCTGAAAGAGATCTTGCTCTATTGTATGGCTGGCTCAGGTCTGAATGAGACTGGTTGTAATCTGTTATTGATTTCGTCTTCTGTCACCGGTAAGCTACCGCGTTTTCACCTCACAGGCTGAATGAGTAATGCGGAAACCACTAGTGGCTGGAAACTGGAAAATGAACGGTTCGCGGTCTAGTGTGGCAAAGCTTTTGAATGGGATTGTTGCTGGCTCAAAAGGGCTTGATCGTGTTGAGATGGTGGTTTGTCCATCCTTCCCCTATATTCAGCAAGTTGAAAGTTTGCTTGGCGCTAGCCAAGTGAGTTGGGGCGGTCAGGATCTCTCTGCTGAGAGTAGTGGCGCGTTTACGGGAGAAGTCGCGGCTTCAATGCTACTCGACTTTGGTTGTAAATATGTCATTGTTGGTCACTCTGAGCGACGTTCGCTCCATGGTGAGAGTGATCAGCTAGTTGCTGAGAAATATAGAGCAGCACTCAACTCAGGGTTGATTCCTATTTTATGTCTAGGCGAAACGCTTGAAGAGCGTGAGTCCGGCGTGACTGAGCAAGTGATTGGTCGTCAATTGGATGTCGTTATCGATAAGGTTGGCGTTGCTGGCTTGGCAAAAGGGGTTGTTGCCTATGAACCGGTTTGGGCGATAGGGACTGGAAAAACCGCGACACCTGAGCAAGCTCAAGATGTCCACTCTTTTATAAGAGGGCGGATTTCTGAACAGGATGCTAAAGTGGGCGGTGGTGTGAAAATACTCTATGGTGGTAGCATGAAACCAGGTAATGCTGAAGAGCTGCTTAGTAAGTCAGATATTGATGGTGGGTTGATTGGTGGTGCTGCACTTAAATCGGAAGATTTTATTTTAATTTGTCAAGCAGCGGCGAACTCATAAAATAGTTTTTTAAAACGGAAAAATTGATGCAAACAGTTTTGGTGGTTGTTCACCTTTTACTCGCAATAGCCATTATCGGTCTGGTGCTGATCCAGCATGGTAAGGGTGCAGATGC
>JAMOMH010000293.1 GCA_027068675.1 Sedimenticola sp. | reverse complement strand
GCGAACTCATAAAATAGTTTTTTAAAACGGAAAAATTGATGCAAACAGTTTTGGTGGTTGTTCACCTTTTACTCGCAATAGCCATTATCGGTCTGGTGCTGATCCAGCATGGTAAGGGTGCAGATGCGGGTGCCGCTTTTGGTAGTGGTGCCTCTGCCACAGTATTTGGTGCTCAAGGTTCAGGTTCATTCCTGACGCGGCTAACGGGTGGGTTTGCTGCTCTGTTTTTTATGACAAGTATTGCATTGGCCTACTTTGCGACTCAAGGGTCTGTAGAGGTGGGTCTAATGGAGCAAGCTCCCGGAAGCGCGAGCGCTATTCCTGCGGTGGTTGAAGAGATTATCGAGACAACGGTAAGTGAGGTGCCAGCAATTATTGGAACGCCTGTAGAAAATATCTCTACAGAGGCTGAAAAGTAGCCTCAATCCATCAGAATATTTACAGAATAGCCGACGTGGTGAAATTGGTAGACACGCTGTCTTGAGGGGGCAGTAGCGCGAGCTGTGCCGGTTCAAATCCGGCCGTCGGCACCATAATGAAACGACATCATCTTGATTTGGATGGTGTCGTTTTTTTGGCTTATTAGGTCGTAAGCCATTGAATTGTATAAAAATAATTAATCAACTAAAGACTTGACTGTGAAATGTAACTCCTCTAGAATTTGCTCCATCCTAAGAAAAGCTGGTAATTTATAGTTAACAAATTAACCAGTAGTGTAAGGGGCGTCCAATGCTTGAAAATTACTTGCCGGTACTTATTTTTATCATTATCGGTTTTGCTATCGGTGCCGTTATGATGGGGATGGGTTTTATGCTTGGAAGCAGAAGCCCTGATAGTGAAAAAGACTCTCCCTATGAGTGTGGTTTTGAAGCGTTTGAAGATGCGCGCATGAAGTTCGATGTGCGTTACTACCTAGTTGCCATCCTGTTTATCATCTTCGACCTTGAGATAGCATTTCTCTTTCCATGGGCAGTTGCTTTAGACGAAATCGGCATGGTCGGTTTTGTTGCTATGGTCGTGTTCCTTGGAATACTTGTGGTTGGTTTCATCTATGAGTGGAAGAAAGGGGCGTTGGAATGGGAATAGCGGGTATTCTTGAAGAGGGTGTTGTAACAACAAACCTCGACAAGGCGATCAACTGGGCAAGAACGGGTTCTATGTGGCCCATGACCTTTGGTCTTGCTTGCTGTGCTGTTGAAATGATGCAAGCGGGTTCTGCGCGTTATGATCTAGATCGTTTTGGTATACTCTTCCGCCCAAGTCCGCGTCAGTCTGATCTTATGATTGTTGCTGGTACGCTGGTAAACAAAATGGCTCCTGCACTGCGCAAAGTTTACGACCAGATGGCCGAGCCACGATGGGTGCTCTCTATGGGTTCTTGTGCCAATGGTGGTGGCTACTATCACTACTCCTACTCTGTCGTCAGAGGGTGTGATCGAATTGTGCCTGTCGACGTTTATGTTCCAGGCTGTCCTCCGACAGCTGAAGCTCTTCTATATGGTATCTTGCAGTTGCACGATAAAATTAGAAGAACTGACACCATCGCCCGCTAGGTTCCAGCCATGAGCAATAACGTAGCAAATACCCCCGAAGCCCGTTTAGAGAGTCTCGCCTCATCATTAAAGGAGAGTTTTTCGGCTAAAGGTTGCGAAATTATGGAGCACCTCTCTGAGGTGACAATGATTGTGCCTCGTGAAGAGTTTCGTTCAGTGGTTCAGTCATTAAGAGATCTGCCACAGTTCTCATTTGAAGAGATGATAGATATCTGTGGGATCGACTACTCAACATACGGTCAGGAAGAGTGGCAGACAAAAGGTGCGCCAAATAGTGGTTATGGGCGCGGCGTAGAGAATCTCTCTGATTTAGATGCCGATGCCGAAGAGCGGTTTGCAAGTGTCTACCATCTTCTCTCCATAACGAATAATGTAAGGCTTCGTCTTCGTATAATGCTGAATACGGCCTGCCCTGAAATTGAGTCGGTAAATGATCTATGGCCCGCAGCTAACTGGTTCGAGCGTGAAGCGTTCGACCTGTACGGTATTCTCTACTCAGGCCATCCAGACTTAAGAAGAATTCTTACCGATTACGGCTTTATCGGCCACCCATTTCGCAAAGACTTTCCTCTCGAAGGGTATGTCGAGATGCGTTATGACGCAGATAAAAAACGTGTTATCTATGAACCCGTTGACATTGAACCGCGCACTCTTGTTCCAAGAGTGATTCGCAATGAAGGTGGTTCGCTGCCTGAAAACCAAGACAAGCAGGACTCAGTCGATGCCTGAGATTCGTAACTATACCCTCAACTTTGGCCCGCAACATCCCGCCGCACATGGTGTGCTTAGATTGGTTCTCGAGATGGATGGTGAGGTCATTGTCCGCTCAGACCCGCATATTGGGCTTCTCCATCGTGCGACTGAAAAGCTTGCAGAAACCAAGCCGTACAATCAATGCCTACCCTATATGGATCGGCTCGATTACGTCTCTATGATGTGTAATGAGCATGCCTATAGTTTGGCTGTTGAGCGGCTGTTGGGTATTGAGGCTCCCGAGCGTGCACAATACATCCGCGTGATGTTCGATGAAATTACCCGCATCCTTAACCACTTGATGTGGATCGGAACTCATGCGCTTGATGTTGGCGCAATGACCATGTTCCTCTACGCCTTTCGTGAGCGTGAAGATCTCATGGACTGCTATGAAGCCGTTTCAGGTGCGCGTTTGCATGCGGCTTACTACAGGCCGGGGGGGGTCTACCGTGATCTACCCGATGTGATGCCTCGTGTCGAAAATAACCGTTTTCGTAATGCCGCTGAAGTAAATAGACTGAATAGTAATCGTGGTGGTTCACTGCTCGATTTTATTGAGGACTTCACTCAGCGTTTTCCAACCTACGTCGACGAGTACGAAACGCTTCTGACTGATAATAGAATCTGGAAACAGCGTACTGTAGGTATCGCAGAGGTCTCTCCTGAACGAGCAATGGCTTTAGGTTTTACTGGGCCAATGCTACGTGGATCGGGAGTTGAGTGGGACTTGCGTAAAAAACAGCCCTACGCCGTTTACGATAAAGTTGAATTTGATATTCCAGTGGGTGTCAATGGCGATTGTTATGATCGTTATCTGGTACGCATGGAAGAGATGCGTCAATCTAATTGCATCATTAAACAGTGTGTAACGTGGCTTAGAGAAAATTCTGGCCCAATTATGGTTGATAACCATAAGTTTGCTCCCCCATCCCGTAAGGCGATGAAAGAGGAGATGGAAGGGTTGATTCACCATTTTAAATTCTTCTCAGAAGGTTATTGCCCCGCTCCGGGTGAGGTATACGCTGCTGTTGAGGCTCCAAAAGGTGAGTTTGGTGTTTATGCAGTCTCTGATGGTGCCAATAAGCCCTACCGTTTGAAGTTGCGCGCCCCTGGGTTCGCCCATATAGCCGCGATGGATGAGATGACAAAAGGTCATATGTTAGCTGATGTGGTTGCTGTTATTGGTACCATGGATGTTGTGTTTGGTGAGATTGATCGCTAATGAACAAATTTATGAACCCGCTGCAAACACGAAATAAAGAAGAGATATTCTCTGCTGAGATTCGTGAAGATATTGATCGTTGGATTGCAAAATACCCACCTGAGTGGAAGCAATCGGCTGTTATGGCTGCACTGCGTATCATGCAGGATGATAATGGCGGTTGGTTGACAACCGAGCTGATGGATGATGTTGCCGAATATCTAGATATGTCCCCAATACATGTCTATGAGGTCGCTACATTCTACTCAATGTACGAGTTGAAACCGGTTGGTAAACACAAAATCTGTGTCTGCACCAATATTGCTTGCATGATTAATGATAGCGATGCCATCGTGAAGCACTTAAAAGAGAAGCTTGGGATTGGTTTTGGCGAGGTGACAGAAGATGGCCGCTTCTCACTTAAAGAGGTTGAGTGTTTAGGGGCATGTGGCGGTGCGCCGATGTTTCAAATTGGCAGAAAATATTACGAGAATTTGACACCTAAAGTTGTCGATTCCATCTTGGACGGACTGGAGTAAGCTGATGGCAAACGAAGTCTGTTTTCGCACGCTGGAATACCTCAAGCAGCCTTGGGAACTTGATGAGTATAAAAGTCGTGGTGGATATGAAGTTCTCAACCATATCCTAAAAAATAAAATTGAGCCGTCTGAAGTTGTCGAAACAATGAAAACCTCAGGTCTACGCGGTCGAGGTGGTGCGGGTTTCCCTACAGGGTTGAAATGGAGTTTTATTTCACGCAACGCGCCAGGTCAAAAATATGTGGTATGTAATTCAGATGAAGGTGAGCCGGGCACCTTTAAAGACCGTGATATTCTGCGATATAACCCTCACCAATTGATTGAAGGCATGGTAATAGCGGGTTATGCCATCGGTGCAACCGTTGGCTACAACTATATTCGTGGTGAGTTTTGGGAAGAGTATGAGCGTTTTGAAGCAGCACTAGAGCAAGCGCGCGCAGCGGGCTTTCTTGGTGACAACCTACTAGGTTCCGGCTTTGACTTTCAGCTCCACTCACACTTAGGTGGTGGTGCTTACGTCTGCGGTGAAGAGACAGCTCTCTTAGAATCTATTGAAGGCAAGAAGGGCCAACCTCGCTTCAAACCCCCTTTTCCTGCCCATTTCGGCCTCTACGGTCGTCCAACGATTATTAATAATACCGAGAGCCTAAGCTCTGTTCCCGTTATCCTGAAAGAGGGTGGTGAGTGGTTCAAAGAGTTGGGCGTTGAGAACAGCGGTGGAAGTAAACTCTTCTCTATCTCTGGCAATATTAAAAACCCAGGTGTTTTTGAGGTTCCATTGGGGACGCCGTTTTCAGAGCTGTTTAAGTTGGTCGGTGGTATGAAAGATGGCCATAAACTTAAAGCTGTGGTTCCTGGAGGTTGTTCATCACCGGTTATCCCAGGTGAGCAGATGATGGATCTTACGATGGACTATGATGCCATCCAGAACGCCGGTTCAATGTTAGGTTCAGGTGCCATAGTCATAATAGATGACCAGCAATGTATGGTTAAGCTACTTGATCGCATGTCCTACTTCTACCATGAAGAGTCTTGTGGACAGTGTACACCTTGCCGAGAGGGAACAGGTTGGCTATGGAGAGTGGTCAATCGAATCGAAAATGGCAAGGGTCGCCAGGAAGATCTTGATCTGTTAGAGAGTGTTTGTGGCAAAATAGCTGGGCGCACAGTTTGTGCTCTTGGTGATGCAGCTGCGATGCCTGTACGTGGAATGCTCAAACATTTTCAAGAAGAGTTTCAGTATCACATCGACCACAAAAAATGCATGGTCGGTGCGGGCCCAACTAAAGGTCTAGGATAGAGATAAGCTGCGATGACTGATGAATTGGTAACAATTGAAGTCGATGGACGGGAGCTACAAGCTAAACCCGGCACGATGCTCATTGACGTAACAGACGCGGCAGGGATCAATATTCCTCGTTTCTGTTATCACAAAAAACTCTCTGTCTCTGCCAACTGTCGTATGTGTTTGGTTGAGGTGGCGAAGGTGCCAAAACCTCTGCCCGCATGCTGTACACCCGTCAATGATGGTATGAAGGTCTCTACTCGCTCACCTTTGGCGTTGGCAGCTCAAAAAGGCACGATGGAATTCTTGCTTATTAACCATCCGCTAGATTGTCCAATATGTGATCAGGGTGGTGAGTGTGAGCTTCAAGATGTGGCTGTAGGATATGGCAGTGATATCTCCCGCTTCTCTGAAGGAAAACGTGTAGTGCCTCAGCGCGACATCGGTCCTTTGATAGCAACTGACTTCACACGCTGTATCCACTGTACTCGGTGCATTAGATTTGGTGCAGAAATAGCAGGTGTTCGCGAACTCGGTGCGACGGGTCGCGGAGAGCATATGACGATTGGCACCTTCATTGAGAAGAGTGTTGATTCAGAAATGTCCGGCAATGTGATTGATCTCTGCCCAGTAGGTTCGCTGACGGCAAAACCATCACGTTATCAGGCGCGTGCTTGGGAGCTAACGCAGTATAGTGGCATATCTGCGCACGACTCAGTGGGTTCAAATATTCATATTCACACCCGTAACAACCGAGTTGTTCGTATCCACCCTAAAGAGAATGAATCTATTAATGAGATTTGGCTCTCAGATAGAGATCGATTTAGCTATGAAGGGCTTAATAGCGAAGATCGCCTAACACAGCCGATGATCCGCAAGAATGGTGAGTGGCTAAAAGTTGGGTGGCAAGAGGCGCTAGAGTTTGCTGTAAAAGGGTTACAATCAGCAGCGGGGTCAGATGGTGACCAACTCGCGACATTAGTCTCTGCAAATTCTACGCTTGAAGAGTTATATCTGGCTCAGAAACTGACGCGTGGCATGGAGAGTAATAATATTGACCATCGACTACGTCAGAGTGATTTTCGTCTAGATGGTAATGATTCACCTATTCCAGGGTTAAGTATCACCATTAGTGGTGTCGAATCGCTTGATGCAGCGTTATTAATTGGGTCAAACATTCGTAAAGAGCAGCCAATTATTGCCCATCGTTTAAGAAAAGCTGCCAACAATGGCGCTAATATCTCTCTCATCAATCCGCTTTGGATTGACTTGCACTTTGTGGCTGATCAGTTTGTTTCAACACCCGCAATGATGGTTAATAATCTAGCTTCCATTGCAAAAGCAGCCGCTGCAAAATTGACAGGAAACCTTGCAAAAATTGTTAAAGCCGCCGAAGTTTCTAACGAAGCGAAAGCCGTAGCAGAACAGCTAAAATCGGCAGAGAGCGGAGCCATATTGCTGGGCAGTCAAGCTTCCGCTCATCCCGATTACTCAGTGCTTGTCGTACTGGCCTCTGCTATTGCAGAGGCTACAGACTCCTCATTATCTTATCTCCCCGCATACTCAAATAGTGTGGGTGCAGCACTGGCTGGTGCAACGCCTCATCGAGGTGTAGCAGGAGTTCCCATTGAAAAGAGTGGTGCAAATGCCGAGTTAATGCAGAGCATGCCTCGTAGAGCTTATCTATTGATGGGCGCTGAATCAGATTTTGATTTTTGGAACCCTTCGTTAATCAATGCCGCACTAGATCAAGCTGAATGTGTTATCTCATTGACTGCTTATCGTAGTGACTCCTTAGAGTCTCGTGCAGATGTAATGCTTCCAATTGCAGGTTTTGCCGAGACATCAGGTACCTTTGTCAATGCAGAGGGAACTTGGCAAAGTTTTAATGGTGTAGTAAAGCCTCAAGGTGAGTCACGCCCAGCGTGGAAAGTACTTCGAGTGTTGGGTAATTTACTCGGCATTGATGGTTTTGACCAAAATAGCTCAAATGATGTGCTTGAAGAGATTAAGTCACTCACTGCTGATCTAACGATTGATAACAGTGTTAGTACAAAAACTGCAGGTGAGATGAACTCTTCAACAAAAGGTCTGTGCCGAATTGGCGATGTGCCAATTTATGCTTCAGATGCTTTAGTTAGACGTGCTGGATCACTGCAAAAGACAAACGATGCCGTTACGGCTTCTATTCGTCTCTCGGCCAATCAAGCGCAAAAGGGTGGATTTGAAGATCATCAAGATATTATTGTTATTCAAGATAACAACCGTACCCAACTTCCATTGATAATAGATCCTCGAGTACCGGATGGTGCCGTCTGGATATCGTCTGCTCTGCCCGGAACCGAAATGCTCGGTGGTCAGTACGGCGAAGTGATTTTAGAGAAGGCATAAGTTTATGGAACTATTAGACAGTTTCCTTCCCCATGACCTAGCTGCCGTCATTTGGATTGTTCTAAAAATTGTTCTGATTGTACTCCCGTTGATGGGTTTAGTTGCGTACTACACACTTGCAGAACGCAAAGTCATTGGCTTTATGCAGGTTCGTATTGGGCCAAATCGTGTCGGGCCGAATGGCCTTGGTCAGCCTATAGCTGATGCACTCAAGCTGATGTTTAAGGAGATTATTCTCCCCACAAAAGCAAACAAAACACTTTTTCTTATAGCCCCATTGTTGACTCTAGGGCCTGCACTAGCCGCTTGGGCAGTCTTTCCATTTGATGCGGAACTGGTATTGGCCGATGTCAATGCCGGCTTACTCTATATTTTGGCCCTGACCTCCGTTGGCGTTTATGGTGTGATCATTGCGGGTTGGGCATCCAACTCAAAATATGCACTTTTAGGTGCTGTTCGTTCTGCCGCTCAAATCGTCTCTTATGAGATCGCAATGGGATTTGCCATTGTCGGTGTTTTAGTGGCAGCGGGTAGCTTAAACCTGGGTGATATTGTCCGAGCACAGGATGGTAGTCTTTTTCATTGGTTTTGGTTACCTCTGTTCCCACTATTAGTTATCTACTTCATCTCAGGTGTTGCAGAGACAAATCGTGCACCCTTCGATGTTGCAGAGGGCGAGTCAGAGATTGTTGCCGGCTTCCATGTTGAATATTCAGGCATGACATTTGCCGTATTCTTTCTGGGTGAATATGCCAATATGATCCTGATATCAGCGCTAACAGCACTGATGTTTCTCGGCGGCTGGTTGTCACCTTTTCAAGGCACATTTCTAGAACCCATTTTTTCTTGGGTACCTGGAATACTCTGGTTATTCCTAAAAACTGCAATATTTGCCTTTTTGTTTCTTTGGTTTCGTGCAACTTTTCCACGCTATCGCTATGATCAAATCATGCGCTTGGGCTGGAAAGTGTTTATCCCTATCACGATCGTATGGATCATGGTTGTCGGACTAGCGGTAGTTTTAGAACTACCCTGGTGGTTTGATTGAGTCTGAATGAGAGATAACGGTGTTTAAAAACTACATCAAAAGCCTACTTCTTCTTGAGTTGCTGAAGGGTTTACGTCTCACTGGACGTTACTTTTTTGCCAAGAAATTTACCGTGCAATATCCAGAAGAGCGCGCACCCATGTCTCCTCGTTTCCGTGGCTTGCATGCACAGCGGCGATATGAAAATGGTGAAGAGCGTTGCATTGCTTGTAAATTATGTGAAGCGACGTGCCCTGCTCTAGCTATCACGATTGATGTAGAGGCAAGAGAGGATGGCTCGCGCCGCACATCTCGCTATGACATTGACCTTTTCAAATGCATATTTTGTGGATTTTGCCAGGAGTCGTGCCCTGTTGACGCGATTGTTGAAACACGAGTTTATGAGTACGCCTTTGAGGATCCCGGTGAGAGTATTATGACCAAAGAGAAGCTTCTGGCTGTTGGTGATAAAAACGAATCGCAGATTTCAGCTGATATTGCCGCACAGGCTAAATACCGTTAGTTCTAAGTACGGGACATAGAGATAACCCAATGACATATGAATTGTTTCTTTTTTATGTTTTTTCTGCAGCGTTGCTTTACGCATCGACGATGGTAATCACACAGCGGAACTCCGTTCATTCGGCGCTCTTCCTCGTTCTCGCTTTCTGCTGTGCAGCGGGTATATGGCTTTTGGCTGAAGCCGAGTTTCTGGCGATTGTCTTGATCCTCGTATATGTCGGGGCCGTGATGGTTCTATTCCTCTTTGTTGTGATGATGCTTGATGTGGATCGCGCCTCTAACAGAGCAGGTTATATGAAGTACGCATCCGTTGGGGTTTTGATTGCAGTTGTATTAGCGGTCGAAATTATGCTGGTGGTCGGGCCTGGGAATTTTGGTCTAGAGAAATATCCAGCACTTGTGCCTCAAGCAGCCGACTACAGCAATACTAAAGAGTTGGGCCGAGTACTCTACACCGTCTATATGTATCCATTTGAGTTGGCCGCTGTAATCTTGTTGGTCGCAATTATTGCAGCTATCGGACTGACACTGCGCAAACGTCCACAGACACGATACCAAGACCCATCTAAACAGGTGCAAGTAAAGGCTTCTGATAGAGTTCGAATTGTCAAAATGGCAACAGAAAAGAAAATGGAGTTGAAATGATTGCGCTATCTGATTATTTGATGCTCAGTGCGATTCTGTTCTCGCTCAGTATCGCGGGCATCTTCATCAACCGTAAGAACATCATTATTTTGCTCATGTGTATCGAATTGATGCTATTGGCAGTTAATATTAATTTTATCGCCTTCTCACACTTTTTAGGCGATATAGCGGGTCAAATTTTTGTATTTTTCATCTTGACCGTTGCAGCTGCAGAGGCTGCTATAGGCTTGGCAATTCTAGTTGTGCTTTTCCGTAATCGTCGGACGATTGATGTGGAAGAGATCAACACGCTTAATGGCTAATAGAGACGTCAGGTAGAGATTTTAAGGTGCTTGGGTATATTCCCAAGTTAACATGGCAATCAAAAGATAAGTGACCATGGAAACAGTTTATTTAACAATTGTTCTATCACCCCTCATCGGTGCGATCATTGCCGGTCTGTTTAGAAACCAGATCGGTCGTGTTGGTGCGCATTGGGCTGCAATCATAGGTGTTGCAATCTCCTGTGCGCTCTCATTTTATGTCCTAAAGTCATTTATCTACGATGACATGCAGACATATAACGAGTCGCTCTACACCTGGATGGTGACAGATGGGCTTCGTTTCGAAGTTGGCTTTCTGGTCGATAAACTAACGGCCGTAATGCTTGTCGTCGTAACATTTGTCTCATTGATGGTTCATATTTACACCATCGGATACATGGCACACGACGAGGGTTACCAACGCTTCTTTAGCTACATTGCTCTGTTCACCTTCTCAATGTTGATCTTGGTGATGGCTAACAACTTCATGATGCTTTTCTTTGGCTGGGAGGCTGTAGGTCTTGTCTCTTATCTCTTGATCGGTTTTTACTTCAAGAAAGAGACCGCTATCTTTGCCAATATGAAAGCGTTTCTTGTTAACCGCGTGGGTGATTTTGGCTTCATACTTGGCATCGCTGGTGTTGCCATGTATTTCAACAGCTTAGATTACGCTGAAGTGTTTGCAGCCGCCCCGCAGATGGCGGACGTGCAGATACATATATTTGGTGACGAGACATGGTCGCTGATGACGGTTATCTGTATTTTGCTCTTTGTGGGTGCAATGGGTAAATCTGCACAGGTACCACTGCATGTATGGTTGCCGGATTCAATGGAAGGCCCGACCCCCATTTCCGCATTGATTCATGCCGCTACCATGGTTACTGCTGGTATCTTTATGGTTGCACGGATGTCACCCCTGTTCGAATTTTCAGAGACTGCGTTGAGTTTCATCTTAATCATTGGTGCAACGACCGCCTTTT
>JAMOMH010000292.1 GCA_027068675.1 Sedimenticola sp. | reverse complement strand
TGATGATCTGCTCATTACTCAGCGCCGCAGCATTCTCCGAGCTGGGCTTTTCGATCACCAGACCGTCATTCTCAGGAAAGACCGTTGTCACCATGAAGAAGATCAGTAGCAGGAACACAATATCCACCAGCGGGGCCATGCTGATCTCAGGTCTGCCAGTATTCACTGCTGGCGGTGAAGTGAGATCATCCATGCACATCGTTATATGCCTCTTTCAGGGCAGCCATGTCGCGGTGCAGGATCAATTGAATTGCTTGATAGGTGATGGTCATCAAGGCATTGGCGCGGCGTGACAGCAGATGGTGGACAAAGATCACAGGGATGGCGATGATCAGGCCGCTGGCGGTGGTGAGCAGCGCCTGGGAGATACCATCTGCCATCTCATCCGGCTTGCCGCTGCCCTGCAGTGCAATCACCTCAAAGACATTAATCATGCCGGTGACTGTGCCCAGCAGTCCCAGCATGGGCAGCAGTGAACCGAGGATGGCGATGGTGGTGAGGCTGCCCTCCATTTTGGGTGCTATTTCAGCCAAGTGGATGTTGAACGCTTTGGCAACATCCTCCTTCGACTCAATCTCTGGCCAGTGGGTCGCAGCCAGCAGCCAGATGACAGGTGTGGCGCTTGCTGCGCTATTTTCCACAGCAGGCAGGTAGCTGCTGTCAGAACACAAACGCTGGTAGAGAAGGCGGGTGCTTTTCATTAAAAAGATGCCCCTCAAACCCTCCCAGATCAGTAGCATCATCGCCATGCAGGCGACAAAAAAAATCACCCACATAACAGGGCCGCCACTGCTCATTAAGGAGAGAAATTCACGGTATATATTCAGCATCTAAAACTCCATCTCAACACCGAAAAAAGGGAAAAATAACATGCCGGTGATTTCAGCAGGCTTATCTATCTTTTCGTATTCGTTACCGTAGTCATATTCAACAATATTTCTGGCAAAAGTGACATTTTGCAGATCGAGGTAGAACTTTAATTTTGACTCATTAAACAGCACTTTACGGCCAATACGCAGGTCGACCTTATAGTAGGTGGGTAGCCGTTCTGCATTGTGCTTGCCATACTCAGCCACCCAGCGACTGTTTGCTGCATCCCAGTGGCGGCCGGTCACGGCAGTATAGGGTTTGCCGGTATGGGCCTGCGCCTTAATGCTCCAGTCCCAATGCTGCCAGGAGCCACCAAACGGCTGGCCCCACACGGCAGTGACGGTCAACGGCTGATCACCCGAAAAATTACGGGTGATGCCTGTGATCTCATTGGTGCGGCGTGATCTGGCCCAAGAGAGCGACAGCCAACCGATCTTACCCTGGCTCGGTTTACGTTTAATGAACAGGTCAAAACCATACGCCTCACCACTGCCCCGATTGGCATAGTTATCGGGCGGATTATTCTCATCAAGAGCGATAACCAAATTTTTCATCGGCTTATGGTAGATCTCCGCCTTGATGCTATAGAGTGGGTTGAACTGATGCTCTACACCAAGAATGCGGTGCTCCGCCTCTGTCATCAGCAGGCCGGGATTACCGAATGACTCTATTATCTCTTCACCGTCTGGCATCTGGATATACTGCCCCCAGACCGCCGTCAGCAAGGTACTGGGTGCCAGTTTGTACTCCAATCTGGCGCGCGGAGAAAACTGGTGGGTATGGAACCCTCCTGTCACTTCAATATTGGTATGGCGCAGCCCTAGTTGTGTGGTCAGGCGGTCCCCCCACTGCTGGCGGTACTTAATAAAAGGGGCGATGGAGCTGGCTCGGATCTCTTTCTTAAAACGGTATTTTTTCTGTGAGGTGAAATCAAAACCGGGATCATCCTCTGAGTAACTTCGTGGTGCATAGAGGCTCACCGGCGTGTTGCTATAGGTGCTCTCCAGGCCAAAACTGAATTGTGTATCCGCTTGAGCTTGCCAGCGCAGCTCCTCCTGCAGGTAGAGCATCTTCTCCTCTACATGGGCGTAAAAAGGGCTGCCCTGTTCATCACGCCCCAGGCGCTCGGAGCTTTTCTCATGGATATAGGCCAGCGTTGCGATGCTGTCCCACTGGCTGTTCCAACGCTGTTGCCATGTTAGACCCGCTGTCTGGTACTCAATTTTCTGGCGTGCCTCACCAGTCAACTGAGGATCGGACTTGGCCATGCTGCGCAACTCCATCTCCATCTCATCGCCTGCAGTAAAGAGATAACCGTCTAGATAGCCATCTTTAAGCTGGTGACGGTAGAGCGCCTGAAAGTCATAGAAACGGGGCACCAGCACGACCCGGTCGGACTCCTCGTCACCATCTGCAAACATATTGTTGACATCACTGGGGGAGAAGACCAAATCAAAGTAGCTGCGCCGACCAGCCATAAAAAAGCTGTCTCCACCACTCTCTCCTGCTGGGCCTTCCAGCAGAAATGAGCTGGCGATAGTGGAGATATCAAACCGGTAGTGCATTCGATCACTCTTGGGTGTGCGCAGTTTCGCGTCCACTACGCCACCCAGCGCATCACCATATTGGACAGGGAACCCGCCAAGAAAGATGTTGATATCTTCGATCAACGCAGGGTTGATGGTCGATTGGAAACCGCCAAAATGGTAGAGGTAGCCTACCGGTGCATTATTAACCCATGTGATATTCTCATTGCCGTTGCTGCCACGCATGTAGACCTCGGCTGAACCTTCGCTGGTAGCAACAATGCCTGGCAGCGCTGTAATTGCCTTGAGCGGATCACCTCCAGTACCCGGGGCCTTGGCCAGCTCAGCGGTGGAGAGTGTCAGTTTGGATGTCTTCTCTACCAGTCGCTCCGCCGTCACCTCCAGGCCTTCACTCTCAATAACAAACGGCGTCAAGTAGAGTGTTATATCTGTCCCTTTTTTTGTCACAGGTTTGATCAATGTTTCAAACCCTGCGGCTAATACCTTGACTCTGCTGGGTGATGCAATACCAAAGAAGCGGGCCTCTCCGGCATAATCTGTTTCAGCATAAATATCGCTGTTGTCTATCACAACAGTCGCCCCCTCAATGGGTGTCCCACTGCCTTTCTCTTTCACGGTGATGGTGATATCAGCAGCATTGGCGCTACTCATGCCTGATAGCACCACAACCACTATAACGAATAGGATCTTTTTCATTTTCCCGCCTCATTGGTCTTTGGGCACAACGAGCAGCAGCCCACTTCATTGTGCGTAGCTTAAGGCTGTTAATGGGAATGGTCTGTTAGAAGAGTGTATAGAAATGTATCGTTATGTAACGATCAGGCAGCTCACTGAAAAAGCGCCTGGAGGGGTGTTACTCTCCTGTTTTCATGTGATCTGGCAACACATCTTCCGGCCAGCAAATTATAAATTTGGCACCACCAAGAGGTGAAGACTCCACCGTAGTCTCACCGCCGTGCCACTGGCTGATACGTTGCACAATAGCCAGCCCTAGGCCGTAACCGCCACTCTCTCGGTCGCGACTTACATCAAGACGCCTGAAGGCTTCGAAGATATGCTTCCGCTCTTGTTCAGGAATGCCTGGCCCATCATCATCAATGCTAATCCAGTAACGGCCATGATGAGAGGTAAAGGTGACATGAATCTGGGCCCGTGCATAACGGCGGGCGTTTTGCAGCAGATTGCCAAGCGCCCGCGCCATTAGCCGAGGTTCAAAGCTGGCATAGGTGGGGGGCTTCAGGTCTATCTCACAATCAATAGGTAGTTCACCTTGGCCAATTTGTGCTTGCCTGATCACTTCCGTCAACCAAGGCTCTACTAGCTGTCGCTGAAACTTCAAGGCTGGTTTGTCGCGATCAAAGCGGGCGTAGGTCAGCAGTTCGGCAACCAATTGGTCGAGTTCATCAATATCGGCATTCATACTGTGCAGGTAGCGTATTCGATCCTCTTCGCTGGCAGGTGATTGTAGCATCTCCATACCAAATCGCAGCCGAGCGATAGGAGTCCTCAGCTCATGGGAGACCGCATTGGTCAGCTCCTTGTGGGAGGATATGAGCCGTTGAATGCGCTTGGCCATGCCATCGAAAGTGGTTGCCAGATGATGCAATACTGAGTGTTTAGATAGCTGGGCACGTACGCTAAAATCCCCCTCGCCAAACGCCTCAGCGGTCACGCCTAGCCGTTTGAGATCACGCCACAGCGGGTAGACCCAAAAAAGCACCGCCAGGGCTACAAGCAAGGCCAGTGTCATCACCAGGATTGTGCCCAGATAATTGAGGGTTACCGGCTCATCAAAAGGCCCTATTTTTATGAGATAGGGGGTATCAGCAATGCGGCGGTACAGGTAGTCTGTAGCGTCATCAATTTTCTGCCAGACAATTTTACCGCTCTGCAGGTCTGGTTGGAAATTGTCAGGTAAGGCCGCCTCCTCTAGAGGGATAATTGCCACGGGAAAAGCAAAATGCCGGTTGAGATTAGCCATAATCTCTAGCCACTCTGTTTGAGGCTGGCTTCGCAATCTCCTCTCTATCAGATTGAAAGTGCTGTTGGAGAGCCGCTGATTGTGGCTGTACTCTGACTGTTCAAAGGGAAACTCCAGCACCCATTCACTGTTCAAAATACGTTTGTAACTGTAGCTGGCGTCATACACCTCAGCAACTACCATTGCCCCCTGATTAAGGCGTTCAACCGCTTTGGGGGTAAGTGTCAGCGATTCAATATTAACCAGACGCATGGCAAAGCCATCCCCCTGATTGGCCTCAGCCACCAGTGCTGGCCACTCTGCTGGAGGTGTGGTGCTGAAATGCTCCTCAAGCAGGTAAAAAGTACCCTCAGCCAGACCGCTATAAAACCGTTCCAGCGTGCTTTTCAATAGGGTGTCGAGATTGACAACACCAACAAAGTACAATGCAACGACCAGTGCAAGAATAGAATAAAATTTAAGGAATAGACGTCCCATCGTTGATGTTACTCCCAGGCCTCTTTGGCGAAAAGATAACCTTTGCTACGGATGGTTTTGATGCGATAGGGGCGCTGTGTATCGTCCTCCAGCTTTTTACGCAGACGTGAGATGCGAATATCGACGGAACGATCCAGCCCGTCATAACCGATACCGCGTAGCTGCTCCAAAATCCTGTCGCGGGTCAATATCTCTCCGGCATGGCTGGCTAGCAGCCACAGCAGATCAAACTCATTGGAGGTCAACTCCAGCACTTTGTCACCGAGCCAAGCCTCCCGTGCTGCTATGCTGATGCGAAAACGGCCAATGCGTACTTGGTTATTATCGTGGATAGAGGGGGTGTGCCTAGGCAGGCGGCGCAGCAGTGCGCGAATACGGGCCAACAACACTCGAGGCTGGACAGGCTTGGTGACATAGTCATCAGCACCGATCTCCAGGCCCACGACCTGATCAATCTCCTCATCCCGGGCTGTCAACATCAAAATCGGGCCGCTGTATTGAGGGCGCACCCTCTTGCAGATCTCTACTCCATCCATCCCCGGCAGCATCAGGTCAAGCACCACCAGATCAGGGTGTTCATCAATAATCCGCTGACAGGCCAGATCCCCACGGTGCTCAATGGCCACCACCATCGCCTGTTGCTGTAAGTACTCCTGAATAAGCGTGGAGAGACGAACATCATCCTCAACAAGCAGAATCTGTACACCTGCATCGGGAGTAGAAGCGTTCAAAGACACCCTGTTTCGCCTGTTTTGATGAATTGTCATGCCCACATTATAGTGATAATCCCCCAATAGACTGTTGCATCTGTGTGCAAATCTGTATCGAAATGTAACAGGGTATTTTTATGAATATGCTCATTTAGCAAC
>JAMOMH010000291.1 GCA_027068675.1 Sedimenticola sp. | reverse complement strand
ATTTCACTCGCCGGCTATGGGGCATTTACCCTTACAGAATACGACGTAAATATGGATGAGTCCTGGTCATCGGATGCGTTTAGTTACACTGTGGACGGCCTGGATTATCGCTATCTGCTGAACGATGACGGCTCCTCGCTATTGATCAATATTGATCAGACAAATAGCAATAGCTGGAGTGAAATCCAAACAACGCGTAACACCAACAACATGATCACAAATGTGGTCACAACGCTGGATACCGGCGCCTCATCCTCGGAAATTTTCGATGTCGACAATATTCACGCATGGCAAACATCCAAAACAGGCTGGTCAGCGACAAATGCGACTGATTACAACGACATCGTCTATGACGACGGGACCCGCACCTTTACCGACTATGATCAGGACAACGCATTAATCTGGACGACATCACTGACCTTCTATAACGATTTGGGACAGCAGACTGCGCGCCGCATTAATTATGATGATGGGCGTTTTGAAGTGATTTATCAGGATGTTGACAGCACTCAGACCTGGACGACCAAGGTTGATACATACACCGATGGTGTGAACCGCGACTATGTCAATTTCTACAATGACGATGGTACCCGCACGACTGTAGATTTTGATCAACTGAACAACCAGACATGGAGCAGCAGAACCGTCCAATATGATGCCAGTGGCAATGCGACCTCGTTTATCGAATACAATGATGACGGCACTTATCGCAGCAAGGTATTTGATCCGAACAACGCCAATGTGTGGGACGAAATCCTCATCGTGTACGACACTGCCGGCGCGCAGGACTACCGCCGTGATGATTATGATGACGGCACATACTTGGTTCGGGATTTTGACAACCTCAACACCGAAGCGTGGGATACCCACTATATGGAATATGATGCCAATAATCTGGTGAACGATTTTTATATCTAGGCGGGATTGCCATGGGGTAAATATGGCTTTGTCGTCTTTTGCTTGAGAGTGCAAGGTTGATCGGCTTGCTCTGAGGACTTGGCAAACGGTCTGCTCATCGTGGGTGCCATGTAGTCTTGTGAAGTTGTAGCGGTTTTCCGATTCCGCCAGTTTGTTTTCCGGATCAAC
>JAMOMH010000290.1 GCA_027068675.1 Sedimenticola sp. | reverse complement strand
GCTTTAGGCACGGCGTAGTTGTCGCGTATCTCAACATCTTTACATGACTCGACTTGAGCAAGCGGTTGCGGTGTCGTGGCATTGTCCTCGGCATTGAGTTGAGCACAGTTATGAATAAGGGTGTTAATATCACCTTCATTAGGGTTCGTACCGTCACGAAAGGTATGAAAGACCGACGCGGTGATGGTTGGTGGCGTGGTCGCTTGAAAATCTACAGGAACGTCACCAAAATCAAATCGAATGGCCGTGAGGTACTCTCCACCGGTGGTGACGCTACCAAAATCGGTATGGTTGAGTGTTACCGAGCTGCTGCGGCTGTAGGTTCCTTTAAGTGTCCACGTACTGTTGGCACTGGTCTGGTAGGAAATGTTGACATCACCGGCAGCATTGTAGACACCGGTAGTAATCTGTAAGACCTCTATTTCGTTGGTAGGGAAGGTATCACTCATGCTCATGGCAGTAAGCGGTACATTTCCCGTACTTTGTGGTGAGAGCGTGTAGGTGATGGTGTGATTGGTGCCTAAATCATCATCACGAATCCAGTCAAGGTTATTATTGGTCGGTACCATAGCACCTTTGGTTATGCTCATTTGCGGGGTCGGGTTAAAAACAAAAGGCTCTAACGTATTGCTAATGGTTGCACTGCCGACAGGTCCGTTAGTGCCGCCCACCGGGGTACCGGTGACATCGACACGATTCTCTACGGCTTGAGCATTGCTAAAGGTGGATGTGGGAAAGTTCAGAACAATATTTTTGCTTAGACAACCGCTACTGACATCAGCGCTTAGAGCACTCCATGTAATGGTATGTGCCGCCGCATCAATACTGCCGCCGCCACTGTTGACAACGGTAGCTCCGGCAGGGTAGGTGTCGGTGATGTTGACATCGCTGAGGTTGAGATTCCCAATCGTGGTATCGGGGCAGAGTTTGAGGGTGTAGGTAATGTCGGTATCAAGGTAGAAGCCGCTATGGAAGGGGTCATACGCTTGCGCTACTTTCGTGACACTCCACTGCGGTGTTGCGGCAATAGGTAAGGTGTCGGTATTACTGCTAGGATCAGTGAGAGGCGTGGTGCTGACATTACGCGTCGGTACGGCAATGT
>JAMOMH010000289.1 GCA_027068675.1 Sedimenticola sp. | reverse complement strand
CGGGTTACACCATCACTGAGACACAACCAGCCGACTATGTAGACTCGCTCGATAGTGTCGGCTCTCTGGGTGGTGTGCTGGGTAACGACATCCTCAGTGCCATTCCCGTCACCGGCAGTGACAACGGCAGTGATTACAATTTTGCCGAACTGAGTGCCGGTATTTCCGGCTTTGTCTTCATCGACAGTAATAATGATGGCCTTTTCGACGGTGGTGAGACGCCGTTGAGTGGCGTTACCATCAACCTGACCGGCTCTGGCCAGAGCAGAACAGCCACCACCGATACAACCGGTTATTACATTATTAATGGCCTTCCAAGCGGCACCTACAGCGTCAGTGAGAGCCAACCCGCTGCCTGGGCTGAGGGCATCACTAGTGCAGGTTCCGAGGGCGGCACAGTCAACCTCAACCAGATAGGCAGCGTCACATTGGGTGCAACGACCATCGGCAGCCAATACAATTTTGCCGAACGGGGCGGCAGCCTGACGGGTTTTGTCTATAACGATCTCAGTAGTGATGGCATTTTTGATGCGTATGAGCTGGCTATTCCAGGTGTCAGCATTACCCTCAGTGGTGTCGATATCAACGGCAATCCAGTCAACAGAACCGCCACCAGTGCTGCCGATGGCCGCTATAGCTTTGCTGATCTGCCACAACCCAATGGTGACGGTTATAGTCTCAGCGAGAGCCAGCCTGCAGGCATGATCAATAGCATCAACACTCTTGGTACTCTGGGTGGCACCTTGGCCGGTGATATCTTCTCCAACATTCTATTTCCAGCTCCAGGTGCAGAGGGCAGTGCTTATAACTTTGCCGAGATCACGGCGGGTTCGGCCAATGTGTCGGGTAGTGTCTGGCCCGATACCAACCATGACCGGCTGAAGAATGATGGTACTGGTGCAGCGGGTTGGACGGTGGAGATTATTCTGCGCGACGACCCATTGGATAATACAGCCTATACACTGATTGCCACCACCCAGACGAACACTAATGGTGACTATCAATTCAACGGGCTAATTCCAGGCATTGGATATGAGATCCGTTTCCGCCACCCAACCACGGGTTTGGTCTATGGTTCACCGATATCGAGTGAACCGGGTGTCGATC
>JAMOMH010000288.1 GCA_027068675.1 Sedimenticola sp. | reverse complement strand
CTCATCGCTGGTGGTAGTAGCCTCTTCAAGTTGAAGCTCTAAAGAAGTGATTTGCTTAAGATATCCGTCATTTTCAGATGCAAATTTCTTCTGCTCTTGGGCCAGTTCACTTTTGATCTGCTCTAACTGTTGACTCTGCTCACCACTATCTTGAGTCATTTTTTTATTAATATTTTCAAGCTCAAGAGTCAGCTTCTCAATCTCAGCCTGTTGCCCAGCCTTCTCTTCATCCGAACTATCTGTACTGCTCTGGAGTTTAGCCAACTGTTGCTGTAACTCTTCACATCTTTTCTCATGTTCAAGCTGTTTACCTAAAAGCACCTGCTCACTCTGTTTTAGCTTGGCGTACTCCTCTTTATGTGACAGATTAGATTGCTGGGCGGCAACTAACTCCTGCTGTAACACTTCCATCTCTTTTTGCAGCTTTTGAGCAACATCTTCACTCCCGCTCTCAAGGGTCTTTAGCTGCTCTTTAAGTATCGTCCTCTCACTTTCAAGTTGGTCACGCTCTTTTTGCCAGGCTTGCTGTTGCGCTGCATGCTCTTTTTTACTTACCTCTAACTGCTGATTAATTTTAGTAACAATTTCCTGGCTCTCTACAAACTCAGATTGTTGGGTTTCATTTGTTTCACCCACATCATCTAATTCAATTTGTAGGCAGGTAATCTGCTCTTTTAACTCACCTTCACGCAGGAGATGGCTCTCACGCATCTCTTTGATTGAGTCATTTAACTCCTCAAGCTCGGCAAGTGCATCATCACGAGCATGCTCCATCGTCTCAAGCTCAGTGTCTTGATTTGTACTCTTATTTAATTTTGAGCCTAAAAATTCAAGTTGTTTGGTGGCCTTCTCTTCAGCTTCAAGAGCAATTTTTTTATCTTGCTCAGCAGCATCTAGGCTCTGCTTGGTTTTTAAATAGAGCTTCTCCAGGCGCCTTAGCTTAATCTGCTCCTGCTTGAGCCGCTGTCTGTTCTCTTTGGCCTCTTCAAGGTCAGGCCCCAGCTCCTCATCATCACTCTCTTCAAGTTTTGAAGCATCAATAACCGTGGAGTTCTGTTTTGCAAATGCTTTATGCAGCTCTTCATTGAGGTAGTAAGCAACATAGCCTTTCTCTAGAAGAAGAAAAGCTGCCGACGCTGCAAGTGCCGGTGTGTCACCACAGATGATATATTCTGCTTCAGCATCAAGATCAAAAGCCTGAAAACGTAAGGAGAATGTTGGCAGATTAATCGACTCACTGAACGACTCTTTTTCATGCTCTTCTGGCAGACGAATATCGAGCCATTTTGCACCATTTTCAATTCTATCAGCGGCATCTTCATAACTAAGAGGATGGGAGAGAGGCTCGCTAACTAGGCTTAAGAAGTCATCTTTATTGAGGCGAACGAGCAAACCATTGCTCTGCATAGTGACCGTACAGCTACGTGGTACTTGTGAAACGAGTGCCTCTTCACCAAAACTGTGGCCGGCACCAATCTCAGCTAGTTTAATTGGAGCTGCCCCTTGGTTAGCTTGACGGGTTACCACGCAGCGCCCACGACTGACCATGTAGTAGTAGTCACCCTCATCACCCTGCTTGAAGACAATATTTCCAGCTGAGAGACTCATCTCCTGCATGCGCATCATCACCTGCTGCATATTGGCAGGAGGAATTCGCTGAAAAACGGGGGATAGGAGCAGCTGGCTCATCCAATCACCACCCTCACTATCTGCTTCTACCTCTTCACTTTCAGTTTGAGAACGGAGCAGCAGATCACTTAATAGACGGCTGTCGATAGAGACGCAGGTGACGGCTGATTTTGCCTTGGCGGAGAAAAGACGAGGAAATTGGTGGGCGAGTGGGTAGCGGGCAGTCTCTGAACCAGAGTTGACTGCATCGACCTCTTTGCCATTGGTAAGCAGTGCAATTTTGCCTGTAAGCAGATAGACATTCTGCTCTTCAAGATCACCCTCTTTAAAGAGAAGTGCCCCCTTTTTTATCTTGGTGATGCTGATTTGACTCAGCAATGGGCCAAGCTGCTCATCAGAGAGAGCATTCAGTGGTACAAGATTTTTTAGTAATGCACCATCATCATTACTGTTTGTGGCAGCTAAACCCATGAAAAGAACCCTTTCGCACTTTTTTATATTTCACATATAGTATCGGCACCCTGCTCAAATTCTATAGTGATGGAGTTGGGCTTTATTGAACTTAACTACCTGCTGGCTGCCTCAACATTAGCTCATCTCCACGCTGGATTAGCTCTAAATGTTTGAGATAGCTCATGCCGAGTAATACCTCATTACCAGCCATCCCTGGCAGAATTGTGGCGCGAACACCATATTGAACAAGTCCGCCAAGATCAACGCTATCCAATCGTGTTGAGTAGGTGGTTATATCGCCATTGGCCGTCCGGCTCACCCCTTCACGACCTTTTTTAAGATTGAGGCGCAGCGCCAGTGCCGCCGGTATTGCAACATTTGTCGCTCCAGTATCAAGCAGGAAGCGCACCACTTCACCATTAATTTTGCCATTGGCAACATAGTGGCCAGCCCGATTACGCTGAAGCACTATCTGAGATAGCTGCTGACTACCAGATACTGGCTCAATATTTTGATTTGGGTTGTGCTGCTGTTCAAGTATGTCACCGAAAAAGAGCGTCAATAGACCCAACACCAATATCCAAGCCAAATAGATCATGCCACGCCCCATCTGCTGAGTGCTGTTACCTGGCTGTTTTTCAGAACCCATTAATATGCCTCCTCTTAGTAGTACACTATCTCAAACATTAACTAACCCACGACCTATATAAGAGCAATATGGCGATCACCCCATCTAGAGACCACCATGTTTGACCCCATACTTTGGGGGCTGTTCAGTGGAAGTTTTCTGGCATCGACACTGCTGCCAGGAGGTTCTGAGGCGCTGCTTCTACTATTGGTGAGTCAAAATACACACGATCCCATTTTACTTTGGGGCGTCGCCACTGCTGGCAACACATTGGGAGGGATGAGTAGTTGGCTTCTTGGCTGGTTAATTAAACGACAACTATTTAATCGCCCATTCGATCACACCAAACATCAGCAGGCACTCATAAAAATAGAGCGCTATGGCGCACCAGCACTTCTGCTCTCTTGGCTACCAATTATCGGCGATCCACTCTGTTTGGCCGCAGGTTGGTTGGGCATTCGCCCACTACCAGCACTACTCTTCATCATCATCGGCAAGGGGTTGCGCTATGCCGCTCTACTACTATTTTTATAGTCTATCGACTCAGCCTCAATATGCTGAATGGTTGCACCTATTTGCGCCAAAAAGCGGGACTTAATAGCACTAACAGCGTAAAAATCTCCAATCGACCCAGCAGCATAGCAAAGCAGAGAATCCACTTAGCTGGTGAGTTAAGGTCGGCATAATTGGTGCCTACATTGGCCAACCCTGGCCCTAGGTTGTTGATGCTGGCTGCAACGGCAGAGAATGCAGTCATCAGATCCAGTCCCGTCAATGCCAAGCCAAGATACATCAAGGTAAAGCAGGCGACATAGAGTGAGAAAAACCCCCAAACTGCCTCGATCACACGGCGTTGGATAATTTTCTCACCAATACGAATCGGGATCTGTGCATTGGGATGAATCAGCCGTTTGATCTCCCGCGCTCCCTGTTTAACCAACAACAGAAAACGGATTACCTTAATACCACCACCCGTTGATCCGGCACAGCCGCCAATAAAACTACTAAATAGCAGTAAGATGGAGATAAAACCTGGCCAGAGTGAGTAATCTGCCGTGGTAAAACCTGTTGTGGTGCCAATAGAGACGGCTTGAAACAGTCCACGAGTGAATGACTCATCCCACCCCTGATAGGTACCGGTCACTTGTAACATCACTGAGGTGATCAGCGCCACACTCAGCAACAGTGAGACATAGAGTTTAAACTCACTATCAAGAAAATAGGTTTTAATGTTACGTTGTCTCACAGCGACAAAATGGAGGGCAAAGTTAACTCCAGAGAGCAGCATGAAAACTACCGCAATCATCTCAATCAGGCGGCTATCAAAAAAGCCCATGCTGGCATCATGGGTTGAAAAACCTCCAATAGCCACGGTAGAAAAGGCGTGACCAATAGCATCAAATAGCGTCATACCGGCAGCCCAATAGGCGAGCGCACAGCTCACGGTCAGGCCTAAATAGATGTACCAAAGCGCTTTGGCTGTCTCGGTGATACGTGGGGTTAGTTTGGAGTCCTTCATCGGCCCTGGGGTCTCAGCCCGATAGAGCTGCATACCACCAATACCCAACATCGGCAGCACTGCAACGGCCAAAACGAT
>JAMOMH010000287.1 GCA_027068675.1 Sedimenticola sp. | reverse complement strand
AATGAGCTGAATCAGGCACGCAGTGGCACCGTTCAACTCTTGGTTGGCAGCTCCATGCGATCCGATGTAGATAACAGCAATACACCGCTGCGTACCTTCCAGATCAATACCAGCCTGCTACTGGAAGATAACCCCTTCCTGAGTGACCATGTTATTGGTGGTAATCCGGTGTTGCCATCGGCCACGGCGCTCTCATGGATGGCCAATATCTGTGAGCGTGTTAGCCCCTCCTACAGCTTTTTTGAGTGCGATAACTTCCAGGTATTGAAGGGCATTGTCTTCGATAAAGCGCAGGCAGATGCCTATCAGGTGGATATAAAAGGGTTATCAAATGATGAGAATGTGAGCCGCTTCCAGGTGACCATCTCCTCGAAGAACAGCGCAGATAAGCCGGTATGGCACTACAAAGCGGACATCCTGGTCGCTAAAAAATTGCCTGCTGGGCCGATCTACACCGAGTCTGATCTGAGTGAAACTGAGAGTACCAGTGGAGAAGATCTCTATGAGAACGGTACGCTGTTCCACGGCTCGCTGTTCCAGGGTATCGAGAAGGTGGTTAACACCTCAATGGATAAACTCACTCTACTCTGTAATCTGGATAAGATTAAGGATGATCTGCAGGGGCAGTTCCCCATCAGCTCAATCAACCCATTTGCGACCGATCTGATGTTCCAGGCGATGTTGGTCTGGGTGCGGAAACATCGCCATCTTGGTAGCTTGCCGCTGAAGTTCCTCAAGGTGGTCAACTACAAGCTGATCCCTGATGATAAAGAGTTCTACATCTCACTGGATGTCGATTCAACCTCAGAGACCAATATGACGGCGGATGTCACCATCCACGACAAAATGGGACAGATCTACTCAAAAGCCTTCGGCGCTGAAGTGACGGTGAGTCCCAGTCTGAACTCCCTCTTTAGTACGAAATAGAGTCCTATGGATAAGATTGCAATTATTGGCTCCGCCTGCCTCTTCCCGGGGGCGGAGACACCTGAATCCTATTGGCAAAATCTACGAGCTAATAAGGACTCCAGAGTGGCTGCCACATCGGAGCAGATGGGGCGTGAGCCTGCGGATTACTTCAATCCGGCCAAAAATGGGCCGCCTGAAGAGATCAAGGATCGCTACTACTGCACCACCGGCGGTTATATCCAGGGGTTTCAGTTCGATAGCCAGGGTTACGCCCTCGAAGCGGATGCACTGGATAGCCTGGACAACACCTTTCAGTGGGCGCTGCATGTCTCACGCGAAGCACTGAAAAACTCAGGTTACAGTGAGCAGGCTGAAAAACTGGCTCGCTGTGGTGTCATTCTTGGCAATCTCTCGTTCCCCACTAAAGCCTCAAATCGCCTCTTTCTGCCGCTCTATCATCAAGCGTTGGCAACACCGCTCAGGGAGTTGCTGAACGATCAGAGCTTAGAGATGGGCGGCGACTCCAGCGATGTCGATCCCACCAACGGGGGAGTTGCAGGTCATCCCGCGACGGTGATCAACCAAGCGTTGGCGTTGGGTGATGTCTCAATGGTGCTGGATGCCGCCTGCGCCTCATCGCTCTATAGTATGAAACTTGCCTGCTCCTATCTGCTCTCACATAAAGCGGACATGATGCTGGCAGGTGCTGTTAGTGCGGCTGACCCTTGGTTTGTCTCGATGGGTTTCTCAACCTTCAAGGCCTTTCCTGAGGGGGAGATTAGCCGCCCTCTGGATAAGAACTCTAAAGGTCTGAATACCGGCGAAGGTGCCGGTATGTTTGTGCTTAAACGTTATGAAGATGCACTGCGTGACGGCGATAATATTCAGGCGGTGATTAGCGGCATCGGCCTCTCCAATGATGGTCGAGGTAAATTTGTCTTAAGCCCAAGTCAAACGGGGCAAGAGTCCTGTTATCGACGAGCTTATGACAATAGCGACATAAAGCCAGAAGATGTCGACTATGTTGAGTGTCATGCTACCGGTACGCCGTTGGGTGACGAGACTGAAATCAACTCAATGGCCGGTTTTTTCGGCGATAAAAATGTCCACTTCACTATGGGCACTGCCAAGTCAAACTTTGGCCATCTGCTCACCTCAGCCGGTATGGCAGGTATGCTGAAGATCATCTTAGCGATGAAAAATGATCTGCTGCCTGCGACGATCAATGTCCAAGAGCCTCTGGATACAGAGAGTGAAGCGATTGCCGGTGACAAAATCCTCGCCACGAATAGCCCATGGCCGCAGATTAAAAAACCTGGCAAGCGCAAAGCGACTAAAAAAGTGGCTGCCATCAGTGCTTTCGGTTTTGGTGGAACCAATGCCCATCTCGTGATGGAGCAGCATCTGCCACTGACTAAAAAAGAGCAGGCGCAAGCGGTTAAACAGAGCAGTGCCAAAGTGGCGGCACAGCCGGTCTCCATCGTGGGTATGGGGGCCTATTTTGGTCAGAGCCGATCGCTCTCTGAACTGGAAGAGAGCATCTACCAATCGAAACAGCTAAAAAGTGCGCTGCCGGAGAGACGTTGGCAGGGTATCGAAAAAGATAGCGAGCTGCTAAACAGGGTCGGCCTCGCAACAGAGAGTGCAGAAGCGCCGCAGGGCAACTACATCGACCAGTTCGATTTTGACCACCTCTACTTCAAAATCCCACCCGAAGAGCAGGCACCGTTGCTGCCGCAGCAGTTGCTGATGATGAAGGTGTTGGATGAGGCACTACAAGACTCCAGTCTGCCAAAAGGCGGCAATGTCGGTGTCATTGTGGCGATGGAGATGGATCTTGGCATCCACCAGTTCCGCGGTCGTATTGATGCAGCGTGGGAGCTGAAAGAGAGCCTTCGCAGCAGCAATATTACGCTGACCGATTCGCAGCAGTCGCAGTTAGAAGATCTGTTAAAAGATAGCCTGCACAACGCGGTTGAGATCAATCAATTCACCAGTTTTATCGGCAATATTATTCCCTGTCGCATCTGCTCACTGTGGGACTTCTCTGGCCCCGCCTTTACCATCTCCTCAGAAGAGAACTCACTCTTCAAGGCACTGGAGGTGGCAAAGCTGTTTCTGGAGTCGGGTGATGTTGATGCGATGGTAGTGGGTGCCGTTGATTTGGCGGGTGGTTTTGAGCATGTCTACCTACAGAACCGGCGCCACCCGCTCGATAAGAGCGGCACGGCGGGCCTCAGCTTTGATCAAAATAGCCGCGGTTGGAGCATCGGCGAAGGTGCGGGTGCGGTTGTTCTAAAGCGTAATGACCAGATTGAAACAGCAGACCGAGTCTACGCCTCGATTGATGCGTTGGCGGGTAAGCGAATGGCCTCTGCTGAGAGTCTGCATCAGGCATCAAAGGATGCACTGAAACAGGCGGGTATTAAGAGAGAGCAGATCGACTATATCGAGCTAAATGGCAGTGGCATTGCCAGCCAGGATAGTGCCGAACTCACCGCTCTGGCTCAGAGCTATCCCAATCAGATCTGTGCGCTTGGCAGCGTGAAGGCCAACATCGGTCACACCTTTGCCGCTTCAGGTATTGCCAGCTTGATCAAGACGGCACTCTGCCTCTATCAGCGATTTATCCCAGGTATCCCCGCGTGGCAGGGGCCTAAAGATGCGGCCTCTTGGGGAGAAAAGGGTTTCTATTTTCCAACGGAATCACGTCCATGGTTGATCAATAGCGACCATAAAAAACGTTACGCTGCGATCAACAGCCTGGGCCAGGATGAGAGCTGTTACCACCTGATTCTCTCAGAAGCAGAAAAAGCACAGAGACCGAAGAGCGCGTTCTTTGAGAGTCTCGCCTTCTTTATGTTTCCGTTTAGTGCTCAAACAGAAAAGGAGCTGCTGAGTGCGGTTGCTCTGCTTGAGAGCGTGGTCACAGAGGAGAGCGACCTAAAGGCGCTGTCACTCAAACAGTATAAACACTTTAAAGTGCATAAGAGGGCAAAATATCGTGCGGTTGTGATGGCGCGTTCAGTTGCAGAGCTTAAGCGTGAGCTGCTCTCTGCGATAAAAGGCGTGCCGGTTGCGATTGAGAGTGGTGAGGAGTGGTCGACCCCATTGGGCAGCTACTTCACCCCAAAACCGCAAGCTAAAGAGGGCAAGATTGCCTTCGTCTACCCAGGCGGATTTAACTCCTACATCGGTATGGCGCGGGATGTTTTCCACATGTTCCCTGAGGTGATCGATCGGGTTGCAGATGCCAGCTCAAACCTGAAGACCATGATGCGTACCCACTACATCTATCCTCAGACGCTTTCAGCGCCCGATAAAAAGATGATGAAACAGCTTGAAGCTGAGATGGGTGAAGATGCCATCGCGATGTTTGAGTCGGGTATCATGACTTCAATTGTCTACACCAAGGTGATCCAAGATCTGCTGGGTGTTCAGCCAGGGGCCGCTTTTGGCCACAGCATGGGTGAGCTGTCGATGCTCTTCTCATCGGGTGCCTGGAGCAATACCGACTATATGAGTGAGACGCTGCACTCAACCGCCACCTTCCACAACCGCCTTGTAGGTGAGATGGATGTGGTGCGACAGGCGTGGAATTTGCCCCCATCAAAAGAGGGCGATAAACCAATCTGGGGCACCTACACCCTACGCACTTCGCCGGAGAAAGCGGCCCCCGTTATTGCCGAAGAGGAGCGGGTATTTCTCATTATTGTCAATGCGCCCAATGAGATTGTTATCGCCGGAGATGACGAGGCGTGTCGTCGTGTTGTAAAGAAATTGAAGTGGAAACTCTTCCCCGTACCGATCAAAGATGTGGTGCACAATGAGCTGGTTATGGCGGAGTTTGATGCACTCAAAACACTGCACACCATGCCAACCACTCAGATTGAAGGGGTCGATTTTTATACGGCGGCGGACTACAAAAAGACCGAGATTAAAGATGATGTGATTGGTCACAACATCGCCACCTTCTACACCCATATGGTCGATTTCCCAAGACTGGTTAACCAAGTCTATGAGGATGGTGCACGTATCTTTATTGAACTGGGGCCGCAGGGGAGTTGTGCCAAGTGGATCGGTGAGAGCCTGAAGGGAAAAGATCATCTGGCGGTCAACATCAACCGTAAAGGGGTTGATGACTACACCTCAATCCTCAGGCTGGCCGCAAAGCTGACCTGTCACGGCGTTGATATGAATCTGGATAGACTCTACCCCGCCGAGCCTGTGGTTAAGAAAAAAGCACCGAGTTTAGTTAAATCGGTGGTATTGGGTCGTCAACCTTTCGCCGAGGTGATCCTCACTGCAGAAAACCGGAGCAGATTCCTGCCTGAAAAAGTGACCACACCGAAGCTGGTAGCTGTTAAACCGGCTCCAGTGATCAAAAAGGCTGAAGTCGCTAAAGTGGTGCCTCAGGCACCAAAAGCGGTAGTGGCCCAGCCTGTTAAAGCTGAAGTAAAGAGGGCTGTAAGCCCTGTTAGTCGAGGTCAAGCGAGACAAAAGATGCCAGAAAGAACACCTGTAAGCAGTAGCCCTGTGGCCGCCCAACTCTCCAACCAACAGGATGAGATGCTGCGTAAGATGTTACGCCACAATATCGATATCAGTAATATGCATGCCGGTTTTATGGCGACACGTCATCAAGGATTACAGGCGCAAACGGCCGCGATTCTCAATAGCATTCGCCCGGGGTCTGCACCGATAGCACCTGTGAGCCAAACGCCAGCACTCGCTCCTGTCGCAACGGCTGCACCTCAGCAGCTCTTCCCCACCCAATACAGCACACCTAAAGAGATCATCTTCAGCGAAGAGGATCTGCGTGAGTTTGCCTACGGCAAGATTGGTAAGGTGTTTGGCCCTGAATATGACATTATCGACAGCTACCCAAAACGGGTGATGCTACCGATGGATCCCTATCTGCTGGTGACTCGCGTCACTGAGATGCAGGGGAAAAGAGGGGAGTTTGTACCCTCCAAGATGACCACAGAGTACGATATTCCGCACAACGCCTGGTACTCGACCGATGGCCAGATCCCCACCTGCATCTGCATCGAATCGGGCCAGTGCGATCTGCTGCTGATCAGCTACATGGGGATCGATTTTGATAACAAAGGCAAGTATCTCTACCGCCTGCTGGATTGCACCCTCACCTTTTTGGATGACCAACCCAAAGAGGGGCAGACCCTGCGCTATGAGATCTCCATCAACTCATTTGCCAAACACGGCAACAACCTGCTCTTCTTCTTCAACTATGAGTGTTTCGTCGGCGACAAGATGATCCTGAAGATGGACGGCGGCTGTGCCGGTTTCTTCTCGCAGGAGGAGTTGGCCGTGGGTAAGGGTGTGATTCGCACCAACGAGGAGATTGCCACCCGCGCAAAGGTGACAAAATCATCTTTCGCTCCGCTGTTGCAGTGCAACAAAACGGCTTTTGATAAGAGCGATATGCAGGCGCTGATGCGCGGTGATCTGGCCAGTTGCTACGCCAACCCCGCTTATGACAAACAGGGCAAAAACCCATCGCTGCACTTCCCACTTGAGAAGATCATGATGCTTGATCGCATCACCTCGGTTGACCGCACGGGTGGTCTGTGGGGGTTAGGTTTTCTCGAAGCTGAGAAAGATCTACAGCCCGATGAGTGGTACTTCACCAGCCACTTCCGCGATGATCCTGTATTGGCGGGTTCATTGATGTCTGAAGGGTGTGTGCAGTTGCTGCAATTTTTCATGCTCTACCTTGGTCTGCACACCAAGACCGAAGATGCCCGTTTTCAGACCATGAGAAACATCCCGCAGCCGATTCGCTGTCGTGGTCAGGCGTTGCCAAAACATCGTCTGATGACCTATCGCCTGGAGGTGACAGAGGTGGGCCTTAGCCCGAAACCTTTCGCCAAAGGTAATGTTGATATTCTGATCGACGGCAAGGTGGTGGTCGATTTCAGAAACGTCTGTTTGGAACTCTCTGAGAAGAGCACGGCTGAACAAGCACTGCTGAAAGGGGGATGTGCCGCACCACACCCTGCTCAGCCTGTTGTGACATCCCCCCCAGCATTGAGCATTGTGCCTACACCCAAGGCGAAACCGGCGCTCTTCACTGATGAGCAGATTGTCCACTTTGCAACGGGTGACATCGAAGCCTGTTTCGGCCCAGAGTTTGCCATCTACAAGCAGCCACCGGCCAAAGCGGGCGACCCTGAGCGCCGCCCCCCCCGCACCCCCAATGGTTATCTGCAAGTGATGCATCGGGTGCTGAGTGTTGAGGGTGAACGCCACGATTTTGATAACACCACACAATGTATCGCTGAGTATGATGTGGCGCAGGATGTCTGGTTCTGCACCGAGAATTCATACCCCTCCTTCTCGCCCTACTCGATGTTGATGGAGATTGCGCTCCAGCCCAACGGTTTTTTAACCTCACACATCGGTAGCACCTTGCTCTACCCCGATTGCAATCTCTACTTTCGCAATCTGGATGGCCGTGGACGACTCATTAAAGAGGTCGACCTGCGTGGCAAGACCATCGAAAACAGATCGACCATGTACTCCACCTCTGCGGTGATGAACAACATCATCCAGAAGTTCACCTTTGAGCTGCTGGTTGATGGCGAAGCCTTCTATGAGGGGGATGCGGTGTTTGGTTTCTTCACCGCCGATTCGCTCTCCAATCAGGTCGGTATGGATAAGGGCAAAAAGTTATTGCCTTGGTATAAAGAGGCAGCCATTCCATCGGCGCAGTTGATTGAGATTGATCTGCAATCAGAAGCAGCCCGGAATCGTTTTTATGCCGCCAAAGCTGATAAGCCTTACTACCATCTGGCTGGCGGCATGCTCGATTTTATCGATGAGTTGATTGTTGTGGTCGATGGCGGAAAATACGGCAAAGGTTATGTCCACTCGCTGAATAGAATTGATGCTTCAGATTGGTTCTACCCCTGCCACTTCTACCAGGATCCGGTTATGCCGGGGTCGCTCGGTGTCGAGGCGATGATCCAGTCGATTCAGGTCTATGTACTGCAACAAGATCTGGCAAAGGGCTTCAAAAACCCACACTTTGGCCTAGTCGAAGATGAGGCGAAGTGGTGCTATCGCGGACAGATTATTCCCGCCAATAAAATTATGACACTTGAGATCCACATCAAAGAGATCCGCGAGAGTGCTGGTCGGATTGATATCGTGGTTGATGGCAATTTGTGGAAAGATGAACTGCGAATCTACTCAGTAGAAAATATCGGCCTAAGCATCCAGGAGAGTGAATAAGATGTCGATTCAGGGCTTAGAAAACCTGCAAGAGCTGAATAAGCCATGTTACGTTATCCAAGATGGCGAGCAGGTCATCATCAACAATGTGGGGTGTGAAGCGGTTGAGAAGATCACCGCCTATGTGCCGCCGATGGTGGCCGAGCAGTTGGGTGATCCTGCGTTTAAAGCCTTCTATGGTGTGAAATACGCCTACATGACGGGCGCGATGGCTAATGGCATCTCCTCTGAAGAGATGGTGATCAGCCTCGGCAAAGCCAATATTCTCGCCTCATTTGGTGCGGGTGGTCTCAATCTCGATCGTGTTGAATCGGCGATCCAAAAGATCCAGGCAGCACTGCCTAATGGCCCCTATGTTTTCAATTTTATTCACAACCCCTCTGAGCCGGCCATCGAGCAGGGCACCATTGATCTCTATCTGAAATATGGGGTCAATGTGATTGAGGCGGCGGCTTTCTTTAGTATGACGGCATCGCTGGTTTACTATCGTGCCAAGGGGTTGCAGCAGGATACGCAGGGCAATATTCAGATCAACAACAAGATCATCGCTAAGATCTCTCGGCGTGAAGTGGGTACGGTCTTTATGCAGCCTGCGCCGGAGAAGATCCTCAATCAGCTCGTAGCTGATGGTCTGATTACTCAGCAGCAGGCACAGATGGCTCTCCAGGTGCCGATGGCGGATGACATCACCGTCGAGGCCGATTCCGGTGGCCACACCGATAACCGCCCTCTTACCGTACTGCTGCCATCCATTATCGCGCTGCGTGATGAGATTCAGCAGCAGCGCCAATACCCCGTTGAGATTCGTGTTGGTGCGGGTGGAGGTGTCGGTACGCCGGATGCGGCACTCGCCTGTTTCATGATGGGTGCCGCCTATATTGTCACCGGCTCCGTCAACCAGAGCTGTGTTGAGGCGGGTGCCTCTGAACATACCCGCAAACTTCTGGCAGAGGCGGGCATGGCCGATGTGGTGATGGCTCCCGCCTCCGATATGTTTGAACGCGGTATTAAGCTGCAGGTGTTGAAGAAGGGGACACTCTTCCCGATGCGCGCACAGAAGCTCTATGAGTTGTACACCAGCTACAACAGCCTTGCGGAGATTCCACCCGCTGAGCTGGCGAAGCTGGAGAAGCAGATCCTACAGAAGAGCGTGGATGAGGTTTGGCAGGAGACGGTCGCCTTTTTTCAGCAGCGTGATCCATCAATGATCGAGAAGGCAAAAGATAATCCAAAAAGACAGATGGCACTGGTCTTTCGCTGGTATCTGGGCCAATCCTCCCGCTGGTCAAATGCGGGTGTAAAAGGGCGTGAGTTTGACTACCAGATCTGGAGTGGCCCCGCTTTGGGTGCCTTCAATGATTGGGTTGCCCCCACCTATCTGAAAGATTACAACAACCGCCAAGTGGTTGATGTGGCAGAACATCTGATGTTTGGTGCCGCCTACCAGCACCGTGTGCAGGTGTTGAAGAGCCAAGGGCTCTACCTACCTGCTCAGAATCAGCGATACACTCCAAACAGTCCTAGAGTTTGAATTTTGTAGGGCGCATACCCTGCATGGGTTGTTGAGAAAATGGCTGCCACTCGCTGGTGCGAGAAACCAGACTATAAACTAAAGCCCGGCATCATCGATATCTGGCTCTGTCAGGCCGAGAGCGTGAAAAATCGTGCCGACTACTTCAATTCACTGCTCTCTGCTGAAGAGCGGGCCAGAGCCGAGCGTTTTAAATTTGCTCAACACCGAGAACGTTTCATCATCTCGCACGGCTTCAAACGCTCGGTTCTGGCCAACTATTTGAATATAGAGCCAACCCACATCCACTATAAAAAGGGTGAAAAGGGGAAGCCATCACTCCTTGTCGATGAGAGCGAGAAGCCAACCTTAACCTTCAATCTAAGCCATACCGAAGATGTCACTCTTCTCGCTGTGGCGCGTGGCCAAGAGGTGGGCGTTGATATCGAATATAGGGGGCGAAAAACAGACTGGTTATCGATCGGCCAACGGTTTTTCACTAAAGCTGAACAGCAGGCGCTCTTTTCACTGAGCCAAGCGCAGCAGAAAGCTGCATTTTTCCAACTCTGGACAAGAAAAGAGGCCTATATGAAGGTATTGGGGAGTGGGTTGTCTCTTGCCCCAACCACCTTTACATTAACCGTCTCGCCACAACCCCCAGCCTTGATTGAACACCACTCAACAACGCTTCCCGCCTCTATGCCGGTTAAATTTGCAGATATTGATCTGCCGGACGCGCTTGCGGAGTACAGTGCTACCTTGGCTGTTGAAAGATCGTTTGAAGCGTATCGTTGCTATCAATACAGCAGAGCAGAGAGCCTGAAATAGGAGGCGATATACCGCTCTCTTATTGAGAGGGTTCTACGCCTCTTTGATACTCTGGCCACTCATTGATGACAATATTTACATTGTCATTATGATGGTTTCCGTTATTCTCCATCTTCACTTGCTACCCCGATAATAGAATGGAGCCTCCATGCCACAGAAAATGACGATGACCACAAAAATCCTAATCTGGATGCTCTGTGGGCTGGTGCTTGGCAGCCTGATCAATGCCTTTGCTTCCGATGTGGTCTTCATCCAGGAGTATCTGGTCAATGGGCTGTTTCATGTTGTAGGGGCAATGTTCATCAGCGCCTTGAAGATGTTGGTGGTACCGCTGGTCACCTTCTCCCTAATTTGTGGTGTTTGCGGCATTGGAGATGTCAACACCTTGGGCCGTGTGGGGATTAAAGCCTTTCTACTCTTTATGCTGACCACCGCTCTCGCCATCACCCTCGCCATTACTGTCGCTGTATTGGTGGGGCCGGGAGAGGGTTTTGATATGACGACGGTGGCACAAGGTGCGTTCACGGCACCCGAGGCTCCGCCGTTGACTCAGGTGATTATTGACCTGATTCCAGGCAATCCAGTAGCCGCTTATGCCGATGGCAATATGTTGCAGATCATCTTTTTTACCATCTTGTTTGCCGTTTGTGTCTTGATGGTTGGTGAGCCAGGGCGACCGATTGCCGAGGCCGCTGAACGCCTGAATACGGTGATGATGCAGGTGGTGACGGTGGTGATGCACATCGCCCCCTTGGGCGTTTTTGCGCTAATGGCCAAGACCTTCTCCCAGCAAGGGCTGGGCATGATCTTGCCGATGATCAGCTACTTTGGGGTGGTCGCCGTGGTGCTGCTGCTCCACGCCACCGGAACTTTGATGCTGCTGCTTAAACTGTTGGGGCGCGTGAGCCCCTTGGTTTTTTTGAAGAAGATGCGGGCGGTACAGGTCTTCGCCTTCAGCACCTCCAGCTCCAATGCCACTATTCCTGTTACGCTCCGCACGGTAGAAAAGCGTCTTGGTGTCGATAACTCCACCGCCTCTTTTGTTGTCCCGTTTGGTGCGACTATTAATATGGATGGCACCGCCATTATGCAGGGCGTGGCGACGGTTTTTATTGCAAATGTCTATGGCATTGAGCTGGGTATTGCCGGCTATCTTACCGTCATCGGTATGGCCGTGCTCGCCTCAATTGGCACTGCCGGTGTTCCGGGTGTCGGGCTGATTATGTTGGCGATGGTCTTCAATCAAGTGGGGCTGCCGGTAGAGGGTATTGCGCTCATTATGGGTGTGGATCGTCTGCTCGATATGATGCGTACAGCCGTCAATGTGACGGGTGATGCCGTGGTGACCACCGTTGTCGCACAGAGTGAAGATGAGCTGAGTATGGCGACCTTCAATGACCCCGATGCGGGTTCAGTAGAAGAGGTGCATCTTCCACATGAAGGGGTGAGTAAGGGGGCAAGCTAGGGGACTCCGTTGTGGTTCATCCTATGTGCCTGTTGCTGTCTGGGGATTTGAGCCTTAGTAATAGGGTGACCTACACGTTGGGTTAGGTATACTTCATCCTCTTTTTATTTGAGGTGGTGAGATGCGCCCAGTAACACTATTTAAACAGCCGTTTTACCTTGTACCTAAGATTATTGTCGGCCTCACTGTTTTTGCACTTTTTACCGGCACTGCTTTGGCTGCCGATAAAACAGTGCTGCGTATCTCGTCGCCTGCCGTTAAGGGGGATTGGCATGCGGAGATGCTCTATATCTTTAAGGAGCGATTGGAAGCCTCCGCCCCTGGTGAGTTTGATGTGCAGATCTTTCTCGGTGGCACACTCTTCAAACAGGGCGCTGAGCCAACGCAGATGCGGCGTGGCAATCTTGATATGGCGCTCATCTCAATGCAGGATATTGCCAAGCGTATTCGACCCTACTCCATCTTTACCAGCGGATATCTGATACGCAACCCTGAGCACCAAAAGGCGGTCTACTATGGGCCGATTGGTGATGAGGTGTTTAGCAAGGTGTCTGATGTGATGGAGGTTGAGATGCTCTCTGTCGCCTATCTTGGTACGCGGCAACTCAACCTGAGAACCAAGCGTAATGTCTCTCTTCCCGCTGATCTCAAAGGGGTGAAGTTGCGTATGCCAGGCTCTAAAGTGTGGCAGCTCCTGGGTAGGGCGTTGGGTGCCAGCCCTACGCCATTGGCCTTTAATGAGGTCTATCTTGCGCTGAAGACGGGTACCATTGATGGACAGGATAACCCGCTGCCGACCACTCAAAAAGCTAAGTTTTATGAGGTGACTGAGCAGATTGTTCTCACCAGCCATCTTGTTGATGGGGTCTTCCTAACGATGGCCAATAAAACCTGGAAGCAGCTGACTCAACCACAACAGCTGATGATTAAAACGGCGGCGAGGGCAGCGGCAGAGTTCAACAACCAAGGGCGAATCGAGGATGAGAAGCGGCTGGTTGAATTTTTCAAGTCAGAGGGGTTGCTTGTTACCACGCCTGATATCGACGCCTTCCGCAAGCATGTTCAGAAATTCTATCTTGAGTCGGGTCTCTCAAAGCGTTGGCCAGAAGGTATGTTGGCGCGTATCAACGCAGCAGCAAGATAGTGGCCACTCACTCTTTATGAGCAGAATAAGTGGTTTCTGAAAGACAAATAAAGCGGTTTCGTCAGATGTTGGAGCTTGTCGGTTCGAGCTTTTTTCTGCTGATGTTTATCACCATTTTGCTTCAGGTCTTCTCTCGTTATGTGTTGAATGAACCGCTGGGCTGGACAGCGGAGATCTCCGTTATCGCCTATCTTTGGCTGATCTTCTGGGGTGCTGCTTTTATGGTGGGTCATCGTGATCAAGTGCGATTTGATCTGATCTATAACCATCTATCTCCCTCGGCTCAAAGGGTGATGGCAATTACTCGCTCGCTGATTATCGTTGGTACTCTTCTCTTTGCGCTGCCCGCCAATTTTGATTACATCAAATTTATGGAATATGACACCACAGGGGTGTTGGAGATCGGTTTTGACCAGGTTTTTGCTATCTTCATCATCTTCCTGGCTGCACTATTGGTGAGGAGTCTCTATCGATCAGTACGGCTGCTCGGCAAAAAATGGCAGGATGCGTTGTGACACTCCCACTCATTATTATGCTGGTGGTGCTGGTTGCCCTGTTGATAATGGGAACAGATATTGGCCCCGCAATGATCGTCAGTGGAATCCTGTATCTACTCCTCTCGGGTCAAGACCCTGGGTTGGCTGCTGAGGCGATCATGAACGGCCTCTACAATAGCTTTGTGCTGTTGGCGGTTCCGCTATTTATCTTTGCCGCCAATGTGATGAATGCGGGCACCATTAGCGATCGCTTAATGGGTTTCTCTTTAGCGCTGGTCGGTAGGATGCGGGGAGGATTGGCACAGGTCAATATCATGAGCAGCCTCATCTTCTCAGGCATGAGTGGTAGTGCCATTGCTGATGCGGCAGGTATGGGGAAAGTGATGGTGGGCATGATGGTTAAAAACAACCGTTACCCACCAGGATTTGCTGCGGCCATCACGGGCGCTTCAGCTACTATCGGCCCCATTATTCCCCCTTCTATACCGATGGTGATCTACGCCATGGTGTCTGATCAGTCTGTTGGAGCGCTCTTTTTGGGTGGCGTGGGGCCAGGATTGCTGATGACGGCAGCTTTAATGGTGACGGTTTGGATTATCGCTAAACAGCGCAATTTTCCCACTGAAGCGGTGATCCCCTGGCGTGCATACCCTCTTATTATATTGAGAGGCATACCGCCACTGATGATGCCGGCCATTCTTTTGGGTGGCATCTATGGTGGCATCTTCACCCCAACAGAGGCTGCTGCTGTAGCGGGCCTCTATGCACTATTTTTAGCTGGTATCGTCTACCGTGCTTTGGGGTTACAAACGCTGTCAAAAATTATCTCGGATACGGTGAGATCAAGTGCTGTTATTGCACTGATTATCGCCGGTGCTTTTATCATCAACTACATCCTTGTCTCTGAACAGATACCCAATCAGTTGGCAAATTGGTTGCAGACGTTTGAGCTATCACCGCTACTGTTTCTACTGCTAATCAGCCTACTATTTCTGTTGTTTGGTTGTGTTTTGGATGCAATGACGATGCTTTTGGTTATTGTCCCAATTGTTCTGCCAACACTAAAAGCACTGGGTGTTGATCTGGTTCACTTTGGTGTCGTGGTGGTTGTGAATATGATGATTGGTCTGATCACACCACCCTATGGTGTCCTTCTCTTTGTGCTCAATAGTACGACGGGTACGCCTCTTAAGGATATTATTCGAGAGATGTGGGTCTTTATCACTATTCTACTGCTATCGCTTTTGATGATGATTCTATTCCCTGAGATTGTCTTGTGGTTGCCACGAGTGACCGGTTACTACGAGGGGTAGGTCAGCGTAGTCCTTCCTAGCCCAGTATCGCTTAAATAAAATTAAGGCTAAGTGATATTTTTAAGCGTATAGAGACGAATAGCCTGTAGATCACATTCTATTGCCCTCTTTTTCAAGGGAACTAAACATTAGTATTGACTTTTGACTTTATTTGCTTGACTCATTTTCCTGCCTGCCAGAGAATGCCAAGCAAGGAGTTAAATTCCTATTCAATACAGCATAGATTACCTCTCATACTGCCAGCTTAATAGTTTAATTGGCCCTTGTTCAGATAAAGGAAATGTCATGAACCGTATCAACAGTGCACTCTCAGATGTTCCATTGAATAACCGTACCGCCGTTGTTGAACGCCTCAACACACTTGACCTTCACTCTGTTGAGTTAGCTCCAGCCTTCAAAATATCATTTAAAAATGACCCCAAGCAAGGGGTAAAACTAGCTGAGGCCTATGCCATCAGTCTGAAAGACCCAATGCATCATCGTGAGCTTTTTCAACAGGTTGCATTGATGGATACACCTGAGCGTAAAGCACTTTTAGATGGCTACAGAAATGCGGGTGAGGCACGTGGAATTGTCCATGCAATTGGCCAACTGCCAAGATCTCAGGGTCGTACAATCATGCGCGACTTTGTCCTGAAAGAGAACAATGAGAAGGATCAGGCAGCGATCAAAGAGGTGATGTATTGGCTACGCGATGCAGGCGGAACGATCCGAAATATGGCCGCAGCCAACGACCATATCATACCCGACCAAGATACTGATTCTGCTGTTGTTGAGTTCTTTGAAGATGTAGCAGATGCAATTTCCGATGCAGTCACAGCGGTGGTTGATGCGATTGTCGATGCTGTGGAGAGCCTCGCCGATGCGATTGTTGATGTCGTAAACTGGATTGCTGAAGAGGTGGCAGATCTGGTTCAAGCATTGCTTGAAGCGGGCAAGACAATTCTGGAACTCTTGGAGTCAGCCATTGAGACCGGTTATCAATTGGTGAAGAAGATCGTCAAGGCTATCGAAGATGTTGGCAAAGCACTTGTTGAGGTATTAGAAGCAGCCTTCAATCTAGCAAAAGATGCCCTGGTTACCGTCTTAAAAGCGATTGATCAACTCGGTCGTCAGCTTTGGGAACTACTAGAATGGCTTGCAGAAAAAACCTATCAGGTGATACGTAAAGGGATCGAAGCATTACTCGAAATTGGCAAGTCAATTGGCAATATTCTTGAGCAAGCACTCAGGTTCGGTGCCACCTTAATCACTAATACAGTCAAGGCGTTATTAGCCATTGGTAAAGCAGCGTTGGAGATCCTTGAGGCGGCCATCACCCGCCCTGGAGATCTCTTCAATCAGATCATAGAGTCATTAACAAATCTGGGGCGTACCGTAACAGAACTGCTTGATGAGGTGATTGATGCTGGTGCGGATATGGTTCGTGAAATTGTCGAAGCAGCTGCAAATATTGGCGCAACAATCGCTGAATTTGCTAGTTATATCATTCGATCCAGCATTGAGATTGCCACCAAAATTGTCGAAGGCCTAGTCAACGCAGGAAAAACCTTGGTCGATATGGTCACTGAGCTGGCTGCCCACGGTTTTGCTGCTGTCAGACGAGTCGTTGAGACAATGTTTGAACTTGGCACCAGCCTACTCAATGTATTGCGTGATATCGCCAGCCTCACTTTCAACCTACTGAAGGATGTGATCAAAGCCGCTTTTGAACTGGGCAAGACAATCGCTGAATTCACCATGAGGATGGTGGAGTTCACTTATCGAACTGCCGCACGCTTTATCGAGGCTGCTCTGGAGGTGGGTGCAACGGTTGCCAAACTGCTCGAAGCGGTTGTCAGTGAGAGCTACTATGTGCTGCGTAAAATTATCAATGGCGTACTCCAAGCACTCGGTCCAGTGGGTGAAATATTGGAGTGGCTGATTAATCGTGGTGAAGATCTTGCATCTGCCCTCTGGCGCGAGACGGTTCTAGCAATCCGTTTTGTCAAACATAGCATTACCGAGGTCATGGATTGGGCATTGCGACAAGGCGCTGCTTTCGTCGACCGGATGTTGGAGATCATTGAGGATATAGGCACAGCTATCTCCGATGCGATTGACTGGGCGATTGCTGCAGGTGATGCGGCTCTAGAGGTCCTTGCTGAAGCAACAGTACGTGTTGGCAACTCGATTAGCTACGCCCTCAGCTATATCGAGAAAGATTTTCTCCCGGCCCTTGGCAAATTCATTAAAGGGGTACTACAGGCTGGATACGAACTCGCCGAGCTGGTGAGTTGGATGGCAAGCCGCGCTGTTCAGGTTGTGGCAAAAGTGATCAAAGAGGCATTGGCCATCGGCGTTACACTTGGTGTTCTGATCACTGAGATCATTGCCCATCCAAATCAGGCTCTGGAGAATCTACTGGCAGCTGCTCGCTCAATTGGCCAATCGCTGGAAGATATCTTCCAGGCCGCCATTATTGAAACGGCTGAAGAGTTTCTCGAACAGATTACTCAAACCCTGCTTGATCTTGAAGAGCCGGTCAGAGATATGCTGGAGGCCGTCTATGAAGTCTCTACAGCGGCCATTGCTACCGTTGTCAGTCTATTGCTCAACAACCTGGCCAGCTATCGCCCACTGACCACCAACGAGAAAACCGACGCAACCAATGTCTATGGCGCTAGTATCGATCTTGATACTGTCTATATCGCAACCGAAAGTCCCACCAATGCGATCATCTTCGGTATTCAGGACTGGTGGACTAACAATACGGAATCACGAGCATTTGTCACCAACAACCTGATCAACTTTGATCTGGATGATGCGATCGATATTGATGGTCTGGGCACAATGGGGGTTGATCGTGCCACCTTGGTCCATGAACTGGCTCACGTCTGGCAATACACTCAGGAGGGATCTCTATATATGGTACAGGCAATTGAAGCAGGTAATGTCTACAACTATGGTTATGATGAGGGTGTCAGCAGCACCGTTATCCCAATTGATTATGTCGGCAACAGCGACACCTTTGACACTGGGCAGTTCACTGGTGAAGGGGGACAAGATGAGCTGAATGCAGCTGGTGGTAATCTTGATGCCTTCAATCGAGAACAGCAGGGGCAGATTGCAATGCACTACTTCGTTCGCCGTTTTCTACTCAACCAGCCGGCCGCCAACTACGAAGCCTGGCAGCCTTATGCCGACTCCTTTCAGGCAGCTGCATAGAGGATGAGAGTATCCATTATCGCACCAGAACGGGCCATGCTTCCATTGGCCCCTCTGGTGCTGGCTTATCAGGATAAAGGGTATAGCGTTGAGCCAATAACAGCTGAGAACGTCCCTGATTTAGATCAACTGCAACAGCTCGCTGCCAATTCAGATGCCATGTTGTTGATTGGCTCTGCAAGACGTTCACCGCAGAGTGTTCTTTCTGGGCCTATGCTGACAACCCATGGTGGCCGGTCTGTTCCTGTTGGCTGGTTGCCATTGGTCAGTGAAGAGGGGCTGGCACGTTTCGCAGCAAACGCAGCAAAAATCCATCGACGACAAGAAGGACATCAACCCATCGCCGTACTCTCACAATGGCAAGGACAATATCTTTGTCTTGCCCAACGCATTGAGACACTACTCAGCCAGCAAAATACCACTTACCGCTGGTCAAGTGATCTCTTATATCGTGAAGATATGGTAAAGGGAATTCGAAGTGGTTTAGCCGCCGCCATCTATGTGGGGCATGGCCGTCCAATTGGCTGGGTTGGCTATCGAGGCACCCGCGCCCATCACTTCAAAGGACTAGATGGTGAACCAACAGGTGCTCTCTTCTCTCTCTGTTGTCGTACAGCAAGCCGCCGCCGAACGGGGCTCTCATTTGCTGAAGAGCTTCCACTTCTGGGTATTGCTGGAGCAACACTCGGTTCAGTAAATGACACGCTACACAAAAATAACACTCGTTGGGCAGTCGGTATCTGTGCCGCATTAGAGGCAGGGGTCTCCAATCTGGCTGAGTTAATCCTAAAGGCTTTCCCAACAGAGATAAGTGCAACAAAAGATTATCGTATAATGGGTGACCCTTTGATCCCACTTGTGGGTGCTGATGGGAGTATCGAAGCAGCTAATGCAATACCAATCTATCCATAGAGCCCCCTAGCGAGCATCTATATGAAAAAATCCAGAGCTGAAATTATCGAAATATTACTGCGTGAGCTTAAAGAAATGAAGCCTGAGCTACCTGATATCATTACGGAAGAGACCTCATTTCAGGATAATTGTGGTATGGATTCTCTCGCCCTATCAGAATACATCGCACGCATGGAGTACGCCTTCAAAGTGGAAGTACCCGATAGCGAGTGGAAGAGTCTCTCAACGCTGGGGCTTGTAGCCGACTATGTCGAAAAACAGGGGAGATAATTCTGTTGTTGTCACTGGTCTCGGTGCTATCACTCCGTTAGGTCACTCGGTCGATGAACTGTGGGATGCACTGTTAGAAGGACAATGCGCTACTCAGCACTGGCCAGACCTTGAAGCTGGGGGGTTCAGAATCGCTCATGCTTGTCGAGTGCGCAACTTCACAACACCTGATACTAAACGAGGTCAAATGCTAGCCATAGCATCAGCTAGAGAAGCTATGACGCAAGCTGCCTTATCAAACCATCATCGGGTTGGCATCTACATCGGTAGTACCATGGGTGAGAGTGCAGCCTTTGAGCAAGCAGCTGAAGGCGCTCTTTTTGAGCTCAGCCAATCAACAATCCAGGTCTTTCCAAAAGCGATCCAACAGGATCTTGACCTACAAGGCCCAACCATCGCCTATGGCTGCGCTTGCGCAGCTGGTAACTATGCGATCGGAAGTGCAGCCCAAGCAATTCGGTCTGGAGAGATCGATTACGCCATAGCAGGTGGTGTTGAGCCCTTCTCAAAGATTGCGATGCTTGGTTTTAGCCGTTCACGGGCAATGACAAGTGACTACTGCCGACCTTTTGATGCAGAACGAAGTGGCATGCAGCTAGGCGAAGGGGCCGCCATGTTGATCCTTGAGTCAGAGGCCACAGCACTGAAACGGGGAGTGACCCCACTTGCTAAAATCGGCCCACTGGGACTGACCTGTGATGCCTACCACCCCACTGCACCACGCCCAGATGGCAGCGGTATGGCAGCTGCTATGGCCCAGGCCCTTGCCACCGCCAACCTAGCACCCGAGATGGTCGACTGGGTCTGCGCCCATGGTAGCGGCACCCGAGCCTCAGATGCAGCAGAGACACTTGCCCTACAAAACACCTTTCCCCACCGACCAGCTATCACCGCTCTGAAAGGAGCATTGGGTCATGCACTCGGAGCTTCGACAGCGATTCAGGCCGTAGTTGCCATCCAATCACTACAAAAGGGGCTGATACCAGCCACCATTAACTTCAGAACAAGTGACTCAGAGTCAGCTTTAGATATTGCCACAAAGGCGCGACAGATGACCTCTCTCAAGCGGCTAATCAGCTGCGGTTATGCATTTGGTGGCATAAACTCTGCTCTAATAATGGAGGTTATTTGATGCATGCCTCAGTGATAAAGACATTAAAATCTGATAATCCAGCCATCACTGCTGAGTCTGTGGCGATTTGGGCTAGCGAACAGATCGCCCCTTTGATTAGCGATAACCGTTCAGATCAAGTAATAGGCATCTACTTGGCCACTGGCGATATCGGAGCTAAAATCTCAATAACCTTCTGGGCTGATGCACTGGAGAGTGGACTCGCCTTTGCCAACCCAGCAGCCTTTCCAGGGACTCTTGCATCAAGTTGCGCCACCAAAATAGCTGAAAAACTTTGTATTACAGGCCCAAACTACACACTGGTAGGTGGAGGAGAGGCATCTCAGCAAATCATTCAGCATGCAATGTACGACATCAATGGACAACAGGTCGATTCTGCACTGATTATCGGCATCGATATCACCCCTTACCCTGCTCTTGGTTTCATGATGTTGGGGCGTGATGAAGGTGTCGGACTACTCACCAGTGATAAAATCAGACCATGTACAGCGCAAACATTGGCATCCATAGCCGTGTGGACTCTCATTGATCAGTTGTCTGAATAGAGTCAATAAATTGTAGGTAGACAAAAAACACCCCATAGACGCTGAATGGTACGGATGATTACACCATCAACGACTGCGTCAATAGCACCTCACAGGACACCTATGCGCTATCAGGTTCTCCACATAAGCGAAGTGAAGGCGATTAGTCCTCGGTAGCTGTGAGGCCGCACCGCATACCTAGTGAGCGCCAGAGGGGATGCGAGTATAGCGCGTGCATAAGAGACCCTCTATATGTGTTAGGCACGGATAGTCTGCCGAGGAGGACGGCAGTGAAACAGATTGAACTAAAATTTAGGCGAGTCTGGTCTTTTTATTTACCCGTTAACAGGGCAGTAGTGATATGGTGAATAAAAAAATATGCATCTTGTGTGTGGGGTGAAGAGTGGTTAAGTTGGTTGGGCTAAATTATGAGTATATTGTGTGGGAGAGACCGTGTTTGTTAGATGATGAAGTGGTTTGTCAGGCTATGGAAAATAGTATTTCCCCCGATGATGGTCAACTGCTGAATGTGTTGTGAAGGTGCTAAAGAGCCATTTTTCCTGATCTCTCTCAATCAACAATCTCTCCTTCCTGCGCCCGATTATTTACAATGGCAGCATGGATTCCAGGCTGACTATGGTTGAGAAGAAAAGAGCTAAAATACTCACCTTTGTCAGCTACTATCTGCCTGGTTTCAAGGCGGGTGGGCCAGTCACCACCATTCAAAATCTAGTCGCATCATTAGGGGCAAAATATGAGTTCATGATTGTGACTAGAAACCATGACCATGGTGACCCAGCACCCTATCAGTATGTGAAGGTGGGGCATTGGAATCAGCAAAAAAATGTGCAGGTATTCTACCTTCCAGGAAAAAGATCAGACATAACCTCTATTTACAAACAGCTCACTGCTGAGCCGTATGATGTTATCTACTTAAACAGCTTTTTTGACTTCAAACTCTCATTTCTTCCAAATTTGATATATAAATTTTGTCGTTTAAACAGGCCTGTTATTCTTGCACCAAGAGGCGAGTTCTCTGGTGGGGCACTAGCGCTGAATAGCCACCGTAAGCGCTTCTTCATTTGGCTCTTTAAGTTGTTGGGTCTCGCTAATAATATAATCTTTCAAGCATCCAGTGTGCATGAAAAGGAGGATATAAAGCGTGTACTAAGTCTCTCTGATGATCAGATCAAGATAGCTAGTGATCTGCCTACAACCGTTCAGAAATACGATGCCAGAGGAGAGGATTGTGATCAGCTGAAAGTTGTTTTTCTCTCTCGTATCTCACCTATGAAAAACCTGCAATTTGCAGTCCAAACACTTCAATTGGTTAGCTCGCCTACTATTTTTAATATTTATGGGCCACAGGAGGATCCCTACTATTGGCAACAGTGTGAGGTGCTGTTAAATGAGCTGCCTAAGAATGTAGAGTGGCAATATTGTGGCATTGCTCAGCCGGCACGAGTGAAACCTATTTTGGCATCACATGATCTAATGTTCCTGCCGACCCTTGGTGAGAATTATGGGCATGTGATTGCTGAGTCAATATCTGTTGGAACATCTGTTTTAATTAGTGATCGTACACCCTGGAGAGATCTACAGAGTAAAGGCTTTGGCTGGGATTTTGATCTGGAAAATCAACAAATGTTTGCTGAAAAAATAGAGGGCTTTGCTCAGCTAACACTGCCTCAGAGAGAGCAGGTTAGACAAGGGATTTTAGATCAGGCGGCTAATTTTCTCTGTACACCAAAACAGATTGCAGACAATCACAAGCTTTTTGAACATGCACTCCAACAAAAAAAGAGGGTATGCGCTTGAAAATTTTGCTGGTGAGTCAATATTTCTGGCCTGAGGTCTTTAGTATTAATGACCTTGTTTTTCAATTGGAGGCTGATGGCCATGAAGTAACCGTCATCACGGGTAAACCGAACTACCCAAAAGGTGAGATCTTTGATGGCTATAGCCAACAGGGTGTCAGTCGGGAGCTTTTTGGTAAAAATATTACTGTTTTTCGGGTTCCATTAAGGCCGCGCAATGGGGGTGGTGGAGTAGACCTAATTCGCAACTACCTCTCTTTTGTCTTTAATGGCTGTCGTCATATCCGTAGTCTTGTTCATCGTCATGAGTTTGATGTCGTATTGGTATATGCACCTTCACCCATTCTCTCGGCCATACCTGCTATTTTTGCTAAGTGGAAAATAGGGGCGCCACTATCAATTTGGGTGCAGGATTTATGGCCAGAAAGTATTGAGGCTACAGGTTTTATAAAAAATAGATTGGCTATCTATCTGGTGAGGCAGTTGGTTAAACTCATTTACAGTGCAGCTGATCAGCTATTGGTGCAATCCCCTGCTTTTTCTGAGTCAGTTCAACGATTAGCTCATGCCGATAAGGTTGAGTACTATCCAAATTCACACTGGGACTTGAGCCTGGAGCCGCAAGTCCCACTGAAAAATAGCCAACTTGATGCGCTATTAACAGAGTATTTTTGTGTGGTCTTTGCTGGGAATATTGGTATAGCTCAGAACCTGGAGTCCGTGATAGAGGCGGCACTACATCTCAAGCAAAACCCACAGATCAAAATTTTATTGGTGGGTGCTGGTAGTATGAGAGCGCAAGTGATGGCAGAAGCGGCAGCTAAAGGTTTAGACAACCTTATTCTACCGGGTCGGGTAACACCCGCTGAGCTGCCCTATCTATATGATAAGGCCGGTCTCTTACTTGTTAGCTTGTCGGATCAACCGATATTTAGACTGACAATTCCAAGTAAACTTCAAGGCTATTTCTCTGCTGCAAAACCGATCATTGCCTGCATGTCAGGAGTAGGTGCTGAGGTGGTAAAGGAGTCGGGCGCGGGTATTGCTGTAGATGCTGGTGATGTTTCAGGTTTAAGTGATGCCATTCTCTCTATTTATCAGTTGAG
>JAMOMH010000286.1 GCA_027068675.1 Sedimenticola sp. | reverse complement strand
CTTAACTGGATAGTAGTGGCTAAAGATGAGGAGATGCTCATTAGTCTAGCGTCGTTAGAAAATCATCTCTAATCTTTAAGTTCCTAATGCTTTGAGTGGTAACTGCTACTATTCTAAACAGATCGGCTTGTGTCATCTCACCTTATGAGCGGCATCCTATTGATCGTAGCTATCCAGTAGGATCAAATGTAGTTGGCTGGTGATGGTTTATATGGGCACATCTGGGCGATGGGTTATCCAAATTGACCCAGAAATGAGTGATATTCAACCCCTCAAGGAACTTACCAAAACACCTTTGCGCTTTGATATAATCGGCCATGATCTCTATATGGGTGGCTCTTCACTAAGAAAAATTTCAGATTTTAAAGTCACTTATGGCTTTTAGATAATTCCACTGCTGGTAGTTGGCCATAAAATGTGTATTGGGTGAATGATGAACAACAAAAAATCTTATAGTAATCAATTGATAATGAGGGTTGGAGTAGTAGCAATAGTATTGCTAATCACCGCCTGTGGCGGTGGTGGAGGTTCTGAGCCAGCTACTATCGATCAACAAGCGACGGCAGATAAAAAAGCAATTGCTGATGCGAATACAACACCAGATACAACCATTGTGGCTGATGCAACTACAGCAGCGCTCCCTGTACCTATTGCTAAATTTCATAATGTTGATGGCTGTATAGTTTGTCATGACTTTGCTGAGGCGGGATCAAACTTAAAATTTGTTCGTGAAACCATCAATACGCCTAATAGTGGCCCTAAAGCGGTGATATTTACCGCCCTTACTGGGGCTAACTCCTTAGCCGATGGGGATGAGATCTATAATGGCCCCTGTGAGGTCTGCCACACCCAAAATGAGCATCACAACAATGATGGTCATGACCTTACAAACCATCTGGATGGAGCGAAGTGTACGCAGTGTCATAAACATGAAGAGGAGTTTGCACCACCGCATAAGCAATCTCATCAAACCCATGTACTCGAAAGCCAAGCTAAAGGGCCATTCATTGAGTGCACCGATTGCCATCTTGACCCATTAGTCGATCCACTTGTTTTTGCTGATCTACTACCTTTAGCTACAACCACTGTCTGTGATGTTTGCCATAGCCCTGGTGGAAACTACCCCAGCTCAAATGACCTATTTGACCCAGCAATTGGGGCCAAAGCTAATTTTACGACAGGTGGCATTTATGAAGAGGATGGGAAGACTCTAAAGCCTGGAAAAGAGAGGTGGTGTGCAACGTGCCATGATAAATCAGCAGCCATAATTAGAGGTGTTAGTGCTCCTAATGTTGTGGGTGATGAAGATGCTGTAACACCCTATGGGGTTGGTTATGGTTTCTATAAGTCTGGCCACGGCTTGTCCAATTCAGAGCGCTACCCAGGTACACAAAGTGTGGGGGCAGATAGAGGGTGTACTGATTGTCATGACCCATTGAAAAAACATATCGATGGTAATGCAAGAACCTATGCCGCTGATTCTGATTACCTCACCTATGCACCGGAGAGTGCCAGCTACCAAAATGGATATCGCTTAAATGATGTTCCAGGTGGCTATATGGGCAAATACCCCATGCATATACCGCGAACCGGCCATGTTTTCCCCCCAGGTTTTCGTGAAGATTGGGAGTTTGCGCTCTGCTTCTCCTGTCATGATAAAAATAAAATTTTCAGCATGACGGAGAGTAATTTCCGTACGGATGGTGTTGGGAATAGACATGATTTACATACATCGGGCTTTAATGGGCCATTTGGGCCAACAACACCGCAGTTTGACTCCGACTTTGATGGTGTTGCTGATTCGAGAATCAGCTGTGTCTCATGCCACAATGTACATGGCTCACCGACACCCGCTATGATTCGTCATGGTGAGTTGATCAGTACGCCTGGAACAACGGATAAAGTCCCCTCTCTAAACCTGCGTTATACACCCTATACCTCACCAATCCTGAGTGAGAGTACGGGTGGTACTGTCAGCAAGTTGATTGCTGGTCCAGGAAATGTGGCTGGAAATGGTGTATGTAATATGTGCCATAACAATACTGTGACCTATACACGCACCCCCGTGGCACAAAATGCTCCTGTACGACCCACCAACCTGCTACCTGTTAATGCGACAGTGAATGTATCATTGACACCAACGCTGCAAGCCGGTGATTACCAAGACCCAGACCCTCTGGCAATACATGTTGCAACCCAATGGCAGCTTACAACCCGTGCTGGAAACTACTCATTACCCATCTACGATACTGAAGAACTTTCAGATCTTACACTGCATACCCTAGGGATTACGCTGTTAGATGACACCAGATACTATTGGCGAGCCCGCTATAAAAATAATGAAGGAGTATGGTCTGGCTATTCACTAGAGAGTTCATTTACAACAGCAGGCGGCACAGGTGGTAAAATCAATTTGACACCCACCAGTCTCGTATCAACAGACCATTTCTCTGTAACGGGAGGAACTTGGGATAGAGCACTGGATTTTGATGATGGCGATGCCAGTTATGCCCTAATGTGTTGTACGGCTGGTTTCTATGGCTTTACAGTGGATATGGATGACCCCGCTGGATTAACGGGCTCAGAAACCATTAACAGTATCAAGATCACTATTGCTGTACGTTATCTAGATGGTCCATGGCCAGGTGCTACACCTTATGCAGGGGGCGTTACCGTCAGCTATAAAACAGGTACAAATCAAGAGCAGATCATATCAGCCACAACAGATATATCTGGAAACTATAATGTGCTTGTTTCATCCGATATTATGCTTGATTCCGATGGCGGAGACTGGGATATAGCAGACCTTGAAAATCTACAGATATATCTACACCGCAGTGTTTTTGGCCCACCTCAAATACGGGTCACTCATATTTCAGTAGAGGTGGATTACTCAATGTGATCTCTCCCTCTCTAGCCTTATTGCAGTCACTTGCAATAAGGCTAGAGAGGGGTATAAATATTATTCGATTCCAGTTGTTAATAACGACTAAAAGGGTAATATCAGTCAACTTATAGAGTACGTTCTATGACCTTAGAAAGCTTTCTTCAACAGCTCAATGAGAACCCTACAACGATCGAGTTTAACCATACAATGGCGCTGATTGATCAGCTCTATAGCTTTACCCCAACCGCATTTAAAAATGGTGAAGTTCTAAACGGAGTGGGGGAAAACGCTGGCTCCTGTAAGCTGTTTGCTTTTGCCCTGTTACAAGGATTGCCACAAGAACAGACATTAGCCTGTTTTGGTGCTTACTATTGGGATGATGTGCTGAAACATCCTGAGGCCATAGACCATCAAAATATCCGCAACTTTATGGCTCATGGTTGGGCAGGCGTTGAGTTTAAGGGTGAAGCTTTGGCGTTGATCTAACTCTAAGCGCCCAGCTAATAAGTAGGGTAGCCAGTTTTTGTCCACACAGAATGCTATATGTGAACTGGATGACATGACACCCCATGTCATCCGGGAGAAGACATGGGGCTTTATCTCATCAGGTAGAATTAAGCCTATATTAGGGTGAAAAAGCTATAAATGTCAGTACACTAAAAAGCGCTTTAACCATCTAGCAAGCTCAATTTCCATATAGGGTATTAATGACCCGTTAGTAGTCTTTCGGCTTCACGGTATTTATTGGCGGTCTTCTGTATGATCTCTTGCGGCATCTCTGGGCCTGGCTCTTGCTTATTCCAGTCCAGTGTCTCCAGGTAGTCACGTACAAACTGTTTGTCGTAACTGGGTGGGCTGATACCCGAGCGGTATTCGCTGGCTGGCCAAAAGCGTGATGAGTCGGGTGTTAGAGCCTCATCAATGAGGAATATTTTTCCGCTATTGTCTAAGCCAAATTCAAACTTAGTATCGGCGATGATGATGCCTTTCTCACGAGCAAATTCAGCCGCTTCGCTGTAGACTTTGATGCTGAAATCACGCACCTTTTCAGCCAGCTCTTGGCCCAATAGCTTGACAGTTTCATCAAAACTGATGTTCTCGTCATGTTCACCTACAGCTGCTTTGGTTGATGGTGTGTAGATCACCTCGGGTAGTTTATCGGCCTGCTTTAGGCCAGCTGGTAGCCGAATGCCGCAGACGGCACCTGTCTTTTGGTAATCTTTCCAGCCGGAGCCAATTAGGTATCCACGCACAATGGCTTCAACGGGTAGAGGCTTGAGGCGGCGGACAACAATGGCTCGGTCGCCCAATTGCTTGCGTTGTGCCTCATCAGGAACAACCTCTTCCAGCGTCATATCAGAGATATGGTTGGGTAGCAGGTGTTTAGTGCGATCAAACCAGAAGTTAGCTACACGGGTGAGCACTTCACCTTTACCTGGAATCGCTTGTGGTAGGACGACATCAAAAGCAGAGAGGCGATCGGTGGTGACGATTAATAGGTGATCGGCATCGACTTCATAGATATCACGAACCTTACCGCGGCTAAGTAGTTTTAGTTGGGGTAGGTCAGAATCAAACAGGGCATCAGAGTTATTCATAGCAAAATTACAAGGGTGAGAATAGTAAGAACGGTGAATTATAGCGTTAATTTTATCCAGAGGCACTGACTGGGATGTTGCTGACTTTCAAGTGTTATAGCCTCGCCTTGCCATTGTGGTTGACCTCCAGAGATATTGTGGAGAAATATTTCTGGAGGTCTCTATAGAGAAGTTAGAAGGCAGTCATATATGTGATTGCGCTATGCAGCTGCTCATCGGTACAGCTCATGCAGGTGCCCTTTGGCGGCATGGCGTTGATGCCTGTTTTGACGCTCTTTAGTAAGCCATCTACCTCACCTTTCTGTTGCAGGCGAGGTTGCCAGATACTCTTCTGCTTTGCCATGGGGCCGATCCCTGTACCATGGCAAGCCATACAGTATTGATTGTAGATATCCTCCTCTTTACCTGCCTGTATGGGGAGTGTCATGGCCATTAAACTGATGGCGATAGCGGGGGTGATTTGGTGTGTTATTTTCATCAAGGTTACTCCAAAAAAAGATCTAATATTTACGGGTTAATTATTTAATCTGTTTGTTATCAGTGGGTTGCATGCTGGTGTGGGTGGTCTGGTTCTCCCATCTTCATTGATGAGATGAGCGCTAAATTCAAATCATCAAAGTGGTAGAGCTTTCCGCCCTGTTTTTTTTGCAAAGCTGTTGGCTGATTCTTGGTCAGCAAAGCTGGCTAATGTCGGGCCCATTGCCCCCCCTTTATTGCTACCGATGACACGTACCAGGCCTCACGTGCATCAATATAAGTGGTGATTAGTTACAAAGCTCAGCAGGCTCACTATTTGAGCCTCTAGGTAGCGCATAATGCCAAGCAGACAAAATGTCTTGGAGAGTTGCTATGCCCATGAGTCAAATTCAATTCCAACCTGGAATGTCATTGCCTGAGTTTTTTAAGCAGTTCGGCATGGAATCACAATGTGAGATCGCATTGGAGCACCTTCGCTGGCCGGATGGTTTCAGATGTCCTCGTTGCGGTCACTCTGAATACACTCTGGTACATCAAGGAAACCAAAACCTGTGACAATGCAAAAGCTGTAGGCATCAAGCCTCGTTACGCGTCGGCACTGTTTTTCAATCAAGTAAGCTACCACTGACATTTGGTTTATGGCGATCTATTTGATGACACAGTCGAAGAACAATATCTCAGCACTTGAGATGAAGCGAGCACTAGGTGTGTCATACAAGACAGCTTGGCTGCTGAAGCATAAGCTTCTTCGTGTCATGGCTATACGGGAAGAAATTCGAGTGCTGTGCGGGCGGGTTGAAGTGGATGATGCCTATTTAGGCGGTGTTCGTGCAGGTAAACGAGGGCGTGGTGTTGAAGGAAAAGCCGCTATGGTGATTGCTGTTGAAACAAAAGTAAATCAGAAAACAGGCAACACCCACCCCTGGTATGTTCGTTTAGATGCATTACCAAGTTTTAC
>JAMOMH010000285.1 GCA_027068675.1 Sedimenticola sp. | reverse complement strand
GTGCTTAAGGTCCAGATCATAGTAGTCAATCTTCCAGAAGACGGTGTGGTCATCTAGGTCAAATGAGCCGGAGTTATGTTCACCGTACGGGTCGTTATCTTCAGTAAACCGATCGAATGTCTCAACCCGCTCACGAATCTTGGACTGCAACTGTTTGGGTAGGGCAGATATTCCTGTGGTCTGAAATACTCGGCCACCTAACCCCATCGTTTCATCAAGTAGCTTGCGCGTATATGCCGCTAGCTCAACGGCTGCTGCCTTGAAGATATCATCATAACAGTCATATTTAGATTTTCTAGCCATTTGATCACCTCTAATAAATTTTTAAAAGATGTGTTCAAAATCGGGGGAGACCCCTGAGGTGAAGGCATGGTCATGGCATCAATTCCAAATAGATGAATGTGGCCTATCAACAAATATCAGGTAGATTTGGGGGAAGATGGCGCTTATAGTTTCTATATAGTTCGCTGAACTTTCTGGCAGCTTGTCGTGGAGTGAAGTCCACAAGAGTAGGGTGGCTGAATCATGACTTCGGTTTTTGGTAACGTCTTTACGGAAATGGCGGTGTTGCTGTTAGTGGCCGCTGCCATCGGTGCTATCGGTGTGCGGTTGCGGCAACCACTGATTGTCGCCTTTATCGCCGTGGGCGTGCTGGTGGGGCCATCCCTGCTCGGCTGGGTGTCGGCAAACGATCAGGTTGATCTACTGGCCAAGCTGGGCATTGCGCTGCTGCTGTTCGTAGTTGGCCTTAAGCTAGATCTGCACATCATCCGCACCATGGGGCCGGTGGCGCTGGCCACTGGGCTGGGGCAGGTCTTTTTCACTTCTGTGGTCGGCTACTTTATCGCCATCACCCTGGGGATGCCCCCAGTGACCGCCCTCTATGTGGCGGTGGCACTGACCTTCTCCAGCACCATCATCATCGTCAAGCTGCTCTCCGACAAGCGAGAGGTGGACTCACTGCACGGACGCATCGCCATCGGCTTTCTTATCGTTCAGGATATCGTCGTGGTGCTGGCAATGATTGGCCTGACTGCGCTGGGCGCGGCGGGTGATGCCGCCGGTCTGGGCAGGGAGGCGCTTGCGGTATTGATCAAGGGTGGGCTGTTTATCGCTGCCATTGGCCT
>JAMOMH010000284.1 GCA_027068675.1 Sedimenticola sp. | reverse complement strand
GAATTAACGGCGGCTTATATTCAATTAAACCTCTATCTTTTAAAGCTATTAGCTCTCTTTCTATAGATTTAAGATTAACTCCTGTTCTGGCGGTAAAAAGCCTCTCTGGGAAGCCATCAACCAAGCGTAATGTGAACATCATAAATTCAAGAATAAGATCTTCATTCCTAAGCAATGTCCGGTTTAGGCAGTAATCAGTTGCTTCAAGATAACGTGAAGGCGCGGAATATTTGCTCTGCCGTGTAACCTGAAAAGGCTCTCCTAACTGTGTGGTTTTGGCATGTGCGCCGGCACCAATACCCAAATAATCACCAAATAACCAGTAGTTGAGATTGTGCCAGCAGCGCTCTCCTTTGCGAGCATAGGCTGAGACTTCATACTGTTGATAACCTGCAGCAGCAAGTAACTGCTGCCCTTGCTCCTGCATTGACCAAAGTAGCTCATCATCAGGCTGTACCGGCGGCTGAAGATAGAAGCGGGTGTTGGGTTCTATGGTGAGTTGATAGTAGGAGATGTGCTCAGGTTGTAACTCAATTGCCTGGAGGAGGTCCATCTTCGCCTGCTCTAATGTCTGTTTAGGTAGGCCAAACATTAGATCAAGATTGATATTATCAAAACCAGCTGTGCGAGCGGTTGATAGTGCCGTGGTCGCCTCATTGGCGCTATGGATGCGCTGCAGTATCTGTAGCTTATCATCACTAAAACTCTGCACACCGATGGAGAGGCGATTAACCCCCGCTTGACGATAGGCGGCAAAGTGAGCCGCTTCAACTGACCCTGGGTTGGCCTCCATCGTAATCTCACAGCCTTTGGTTAATGATATTCGGTCACTAACTCCTTGTAATAGCCGGCTTATCGCCTCACCAGAGAAGAGGCTGGGGGTTCCGCCACCGATAAAGATCGACTCTAGTGGTCGACCTTGTGCCAGTGGCAGATCCTGCTGTAGATCATCCAGCAGAGTATCGACGTATGCTATCTCATCAATGGGCTGTTCGGAGGCGTGTGAGTTGAAGTCACAGTAGGGGCACTTACGCTCACACCAAGGGATGTGGATGTAGAGTGAGAGTGGAAGGAGGGGGGATGGCATAGTTATCGCCAATTATAAAGCGCTGCAAATGGACATCCATAAACAGAAATTTTTCCATATCATGTTCATGAACGCCATTTTACAGTTAGAAAACCGGTCTTAGGTGTGGTCTCTTGCCTGCATATAGGCCTGTTCTGAGATATCGCTCCACTGCCTAGAGGCTTGGTAAAATGCCTCGTAAGAGTTATAAACTCTCTTTGAGAAGGCATCACGGTTACCCACCTCTGCTGTCACTTCACGCGAGATTTTACGCAGCTTGCGCACCACGTCATCAGGATAACGGCGAATATCAACCTTGTGCTTCTCAACCAATGTTTTTAAGGCGGCTGGGTTGCGAGCTGTGTATTCAGAGAGCAGATCTAGGTTGACTACTTTGCAGGCGTTAAGCACGATCGATTGCAGATCTTTTGGTAGTGACTCCAAAACCTCTTTATTGATTAACGCCTCAAGCGTGGTGCCAGGCTCATGGAAGCCAGGGTAGTAGTAGTATTTGGCTGCTTTATAGAGACCAAATGCCATATCGTTATAGGGGCCAACCCACTCAGTCGCATCAATAGTACCTGACTGAAGAGAGGTAAATAACTCACCGCCTGGCAAGTTGACAGGGGTACCTCCCAGGCGTTTCAACACCTCACCGCCAAGGCCGGGGATACGCATCTTCAGTCCTTTCATATCATCCAGGCTGTTGATCTCTTTATTAAACCAGCCGCCCATCTGAACGCCGGTATTACCTGCTGGGGCAGGGACTAAATTAAATGGACGGTATAACTCCTCCCACAGCTCAAGACCACCCCCATGATAGAGCCAACCATTCATCTCTTGTGCTGTTAAACCAAAGGGTACGGTGGAGAAAAACTGCGCCACTTCAGATTTACCCTTCCAATAGTAGGCTGCACCATGTGCCATTTCGGCTGTGCCACGAGAGACCGCATCGAAAGTTTCAAAAGCGGGAACCAACTCTTTGGCCCCATAAACCTTTACCCGTATCCGACCGCCACTCATCTCACCAATCAGTGCAGCCAATTTATTGGCTGCCGTGCCGAGACCTGGGAAGTTTTTTGGCCAGGTAGTGACCATCTTCCACTTGTACTCAGTTTTAGCATGAGCTGCATTGGATAGTGTCAGGCCGCTGCCTAAAGCGAGTGAACTCACCCCCATTTTTTTCATAAAATCACGGCGTTTCATTTTTCAGCCTTCAATTATTTTTCTTAAAAAGATGGAACAGTGTTATTTGGTCAGGCAAACCCGTTGGCATGATATTTTTCTTTTTCTGGTAGGCCTTAATGGCATCTCTTAAGAGAGGTGTATAGGTGCCATCGATAGCACCTTTAAAAAAGGTTTGTGCAGATAGCCTCCTCTGAATTTTTTTCAAAATCGATTTATATACAAATGTCTGCTTACCTTCGCTTGTCATTGCAACAATTTCAGAGGCCTGCTCAAGCTTCTCTTGCTCCAATGCCTTGATCATGTCATTTACAGCTGTAATAAAGCCCTTTTTTGGGGTTTTTAGGCAGTGTCTTGAGAGTGCCATCATCAACAACTCTGGAGATTGCCAAGGGCTTAGATCATAGGTCTCTTTTTTATGCTGATTTGCAGCTGTAAGGTACCCCTCAAGCCAACCAACAAAAACATAGTAGTCCCTAGACCTTTTTTCCTTAATGGCTATATAGCTCTCGCAACTAATTGACCCTGCCCCTTTTACTGCAAAATTACCGTTTTTATCCTCAGCGTAGAGTGATGCGTTGCAGAACAATATAGCCACTAAAAAAAGAGCCCTTTGTATTTTTATATTATCTTTTATCATCTCACGAACACCCTCATCTCCTTAATGTTGAATGGCAGTATACCTCGTAACTATTTATTAGGAACGGACAGAATATTTTTATTTAACTTTACAGAAAACAGTGCCAGTGGTTAAACCTCATGTCGGTTATTTTTACAGCTGTGATCTTCATAAAACTGTAACTACTTGTAATATATGTAAATACCTATCAAGGCATGATTATTGCTGCTGTAAATCAGCATGGATCTTTACTCAAAAATTAAGGGGTGTCTTTAATCTCATGAAAAAACAACTACGAACACTTACAATGGCTTTAGCCTTGTTAGGAGCTGGTCAAGCTACAGCCATTGGCATTACGGCAGAGACTGATGTGCTTATATTAAGCGACCAACTGACGGGTTTTGGCACAAGCGGAATCTTGGTTACTGGCTCAACGGTCTCATATGGCACCCCTGGGCCTATTTTTGATGAAGAGGAGGGTGGGCCTATTTTTGATGAGGGGGGTGAGCCAATGCTTGATGACGGGGATGGGTCCGTTTTTGATGAAGGGGATGGGCCAAGCCCAGTGCCGCTTGGCGCTCAAACAGGCATCTATTCTAATCTAACTGGAACCTATAATTTGCCTGGCCCAGGCATTGTTCTTAGCACGGGTAATGTTGAAGATTATGCTGATGGCCCAAGTACTTCTGGAAGTTTTTCAACCTCTTGGAACACCGTAGCTACAGCTGACCAAGCGCTTCTTCTTGATCCTGTCAGTGGTTCAGGAAGTGAGTTTTATGATGTGGTTCAACTAGATATTGAATTTAATGTTGCCGAAAATGTTAGTGAAATATCCTTCCTAAGTGTATTTGGCTCCGAGGAGTTCCCAGAGTATGTAGGCAGTACGTTTAATGACGGCTTTGGCCTCTATCTCAATGGCAATAATATTGCTGGCGTTGAGCCCAGTGGTGGTGGTACACCTTTAACTGTCAATATCAATCACCCTGATTTTGCAGACATTCCTGGAACCGAGCTAAATGGTGTTTTGGCACCCAACGAAAATCCTGTTCTACGTTTTGATACCGCTGTTACTCCAGGCAGCACAGGGAATATACTAACCATTATTCTTGGTGATCGTGGTGATATGAGCTTTGATACTACTGTCTATCTTGCTTCACTAGGTGCAACCGGTAGCAGTGAATTTATCCCTGTTATGCCAAATAATGGCGAGCCTAACGCTGATGGCAGTTTTGAATTTGATATAATTATTGGTGCAAATGGTCTTGGTATTGATACGCCGATCTGGATTGATCCAATTATTGCTGTTGGTTATGTCTATGAAGTTAATAGTGGAGAAGATTTTGCCAGTGTAACCTTTCCTTCACTAGCGGCAGTAAATGATACCACTGGATATGATCTCTATCGTTGGGATGAGCTATTGCTTGATTACGTACTGGTTGGTCACTATAACGCTGAGGATACTCATGTTTTTGCAGGTGGAGTATCTCAATTCAAAATTTTAGGTATTGATACCCCTCTTGAGCTTGACCCCAGCGACCCCAATGCATTTATGACGGGATTAACTTTTACTGGTTCCGGCCCTATTAACATGAGCATGACACCCATAACCTACGATACAAATGCTTCTTCAGCGGTACCTGTTCCTTCAGCAATCTTTCTGTTTTTAGCGGGCATTCCTTTACTATTAGTAGCAAGCCGTAGAAAAACGGTTTAGTTTACACTCTCGCTTAAAATAAAAAGGGCTCTCAAATGAGGGCCCTTTTTTATTTTACTAGCTAATATTTTGTAGGTTGGCATAGGCGACTACCAGCCACTTAGACCCCACATCTTCAAAATTAACCTGTACCCGCGCACTCTTTCCCTGGCCTTCGCTATTGAGTACCACACCCTCACCAAATTTGGTGTGGGTGACTCGTTGACCCAGCCGGTATCCAGTACTCTCTTCACTGAAGGCTGCAATCGTGGGTGAGCGGTAACTGGGTTGATGCACCTGTGGCGCAGGTCGTACCTCTTGTATTAGCTCTGCTGGAATCTCCCGCAGGAACCGTGAGGGCATCGGGTAGTTCTCTTGACCATAGAGACGGCGACTCTCAGCATGGGTTAGGTAGAGTTGCTGCATAGCCCGCGTAATGCCAACGTAGCAGAGGCGGCGCTCCTCTTCTAAGCGCACAGGATCATCAGCACTCATGCTGTGTGGGAAGAGCTTCTCCTCAACACCGACCAGAAAAACCAGCGGGAACTCCAGCCCTTTGGCTGAGTGGAGTGTCATCAACTGCACGCACTCCTCATACTCATCCCCCTGCGCCTCTCCTGCCTCCAGCACGGCATGGGAGAGGAAAGCCGTTAGATCATCCATCTCCTCATCAGCACTCTCAAAATCAAATTGGCGTGTGGCATTAACCAGCTCATCCAGATTCTCTTTGCGATCGCTCCCTTTGCCATCTCGGCTCTTCTCAAAATGGGCGGGTAGGCCGCTGCTGGCAATCACATGGTCAACCTGCTCTGCCAACGTCAACGTGTTGGTGGCTGCCGCTATCTCCTCAATCAATTCGATAAAGTTGGTCAGTGCCGTAGCTGCACGTTTTGGTAGTGTGCCACCACCCAACAGCTCAACGGCTGCTTGCCACAATGAACAACCAAACTCCCGTGCATGGGCGCGTACACCATCTAACGTGCGTGGGCCAATGCCCCGAGGTGGCATATTTACCGCCCGTTCAAAAGCGCCATCATCACTGCGGCTGGCCAGTAGCCGGAGATAGGCCATTGCATCTTTGATCTCAGCACGTTCGAAGAAGCGCAGACCGCCATAAACCCGATAGGGGATGGCATGTTGGATCAACTGCTCCTCAAATTGGCGAGATTGGGCATTGCTACGGTAGAGAATCGCCACCTCAGATCGGGTGTGGCCATCGCTGATAAACTGGCGAATGCGCTCAATAACAAATCGCGCCTCATCCACCTCATTGAAGGCGGTGTAGAGCATTATCGGCTCACCATCATCTCCATCTGTCCACAGCTCTTTGCCGAGACGACAGGGGTTTTGTGAGATCAATGCATTGGCGGCTTTTAAAATGGTGCCTGTGGAGCGGTAGTTCTGCTCCAGTTTATGTATCTGAGCACCAGGGAAATCCTTATCAAAGGTTTGGATATTCTCCACTTTGGCACCACGCCATCCATAGATTGACTGGTCATCATCACCCACCACAAAAAGATTATTGCGCCCCTGGCAGAGCAGCTGCAGCCAAGCGTATTGAATGGTGTTGGTATCTTGAAACTCATCAACCAAAATGTGCTGGAAGCGTTCACGGTAGTGCAGCAACAGATCGGGACGGTCGCGCCATAGCTCATGAGCGCGTAGTAGTAGTTCAGCAAAATCGAGCTGACCCCCTCGTTCACATGCTGCCTGGTATTCACGGTAGATGCGAATCATCTGACGCTGAAAAGGGTCACCTCCATCATCCAGGTGTTGTGCGCGCAGCCCCTCATCTTTACGGCCATTAATAAACCACTGTGCCTGTTTAGGTGGCCACTTTGCCTCATCCAGATCAAGACTCTTGAGTACACGCCGAACCAATCGATATTGGTCATCTGAATCGAGGATCTGGAATGCCTGGGGCAGGCCTGCCTCTTGCCAATGAGCGCGTAGTAGACGATGAGCTAAGCCATGAAAGGTGCCAACCCACATGCCACCCACCGGCATGCCAAGTAGATCTTCAATACGGCCACGCATCTCTTTGGCCGCTTTGTTGGTAAAGGTAACAGCCAATACTGACCAAGGGGAGGCCCCTTCAAGTTGGATCAGCCAAGCAATGCGATGCACCAAAACGCGGGTCTTGCCACTACCGGCACCGGCCAGCACCAACATGTTGTTGATGGGGGCGGAGACCGCTTCACGTTGTGCATCATTTAGGGGGTCGAGAATATGAGAAACATCCATCGGTATAGTTTACCGAAGCTAGTCCGGTAACGGGAGATAATATGGCGTAAAATTGTGAGTAAATTTGTACTACTGGGTGGGGTGAAATGGAGATACTTGCAGGCGATATGGGTGGTAGCAACTGCCGGTTGGCACTATTTAACGTCGATGCAGATGGCCTCAAGAGCCTCTGTGAAACCAATTTTGTCAGTGCTGAATGGGATTCACTAACCACCATTATCCAAAAGTTTGTAAGTGATCACTCTCTTAATTCTGCCTATGCCTGCTTTGGTATTGCAGGGCCAGTCAATGGTCGGCAATGTCGGGTGACCTCTCTGCCTTGGTTGGTAGATGCCGATGAGCTGGCCAATAAATTCAGTTTTAAGCAAGTTGAGCTGATCAATGATTTAGAGGCCAACGCCTGGGGCATCAATGCACTCGCTGAAGAGGATTTCTATCTGCTAAACCCTGGCAACAGACAGATTGGGGGTAATGGCTGCATTATCTCAGCTGGCACTGGTTTGGGAGAGGCGGGGTTATATTGGGATGGTCATACATTTCACCCCTTCGCCTCGGAGGGGGGGCATGCCGATTTCAGTCCGAGCAATGAGGTGGAGTTTGGCCTGTTTCAGTGGTTAGCAAAACGGTATGGCCATGTCAGTTGGGAGCGGGTTGTCTCTGGGCCTGGGCTGGTAGATATCTACCAATTTCTCTGTGAACTGAGAGGAGTACAGCCCAACACCATTTTTGAGGCAGCCGATGATCAAGCCGCCATGATCTCTCAATTAGCCCTACAGAAAACAGATTCAATCTGTGAAGAGGCACTCCAGCTACTCATTCGTTGTTATGCTGCTGAGGCAGGTAACCATGCACTAAAATTGATGGCGACGGGAGGCGTCTATATCGGTGGTGGTATCGCGCCAAAGATTATCCAGCAGCTAAAACAGCCCCACTTTATCAAGACCTTTTGTGACAAGGGGCGTATGTCAGATTTGATGCAGTCTATGCCGGTACGCATCATCCTCAACCCTAAGACAGCACTGTTTGGCTCTGCCCTCTATCTCTATCAACAACAGATCGATAGTTGTCGTTAGAAGAACATGGGTATAATTGTTTCATGATTCCTGAAAAAATCCGCTCACAAAGCACCGCCTTTGCTCATGATCTTATTATGGTGCCCTCCGCATGGTTTTTTGCTTTTTGGCTACGCCACAACTTGGGGTCATTTAACTTCACACTCCAGGAGCAGTTTTTACAACCCCTCCTGTTTATCATTCCTACTCAGCTATTCACCTTCTATCTCATTGGGCTCTATCGTGGTATCTGGCGCTTCGCTTCACTGCCTGACCTGATGCGTATCCTCAATGCGGTGATTATCGGCACAGCCATTAGCATGTTGATACTCTTCGCTTTTACACGGCTGGAGGGGATTCCTCGCTCTGTGCCGGTGCTCTACAGCATTTTGCTGGTGATGTTTTTAAGTGGGCCGAGAATGCTCTATCGTTGGTCTAAAGATCAACATCTTTCGCTTAAATCACAGGGCCAGCGGGTATTGATTGTTGGTGCGGGTGAAGCGGGTGAAATGTTAGTACGTGACCTAAAGCGCAAACATCGCGAGCACTATACACCTGTCGCCTTTGTTGATGACCATGCTCGTCGTCAGGGGCGTGATATTCACGGCATTCCTGTACTCGGTACGGTTGATGATATTGTACCGCTGTGTGATGAGAAGCTGATCGACCTGATTATGTTGGCCATTCCATCAGCCAGCTCCCAGCAGCTACGTCAAGCTGTTGAACAGTGTGAGAGGAGCAACCTTCCATTCCGCTCTGTGCCTCGCCTTAAAGATCTCATCTCCGGTAAGGTCAAGGTTAATGAGCTGCGTGAGGTCTCTATTGAGGATCTGCTTGGGCGCATCCCTGTGATGCTTGACTGGGATAATATCCGTAACAATCTCTCAAATCGAACACTGATGGTAACCGGTGGCGGTGGCTCTATCGGCTCTGAGCTATGTCGCCAACTGGCTAAACTTAACCCAGGCAAGCTGTTGGTTCTCGACAGTAGCGAGTACAACCTCTACATTATCGAAAAGGAGTTAAGGCAGAAGTTTCCAGAGCTGGCTCTCCACTTCTACCTGGGTGATGTGACTGACCAACCCTTTGTTGAGCAGGTTATGCAGCAACAGCAACCCAAAGTGGTTTTTCATGCTGCTGCCTATAAACATGTGCCGCTGCTTGAACACCAGATTCGTCAAGCCATCCGTAACAATGTCTTGGGTACACGCACCGTTGCATTGGCCGCTGACCGAGCTGGTTGTGAAGAGTTTGTACTGGTCTCAACCGACAAGGCGGTTAACCCAGCCAATGTTATGGGTGCAACTAAACGAGCTGCTGAGGTTTTCTGCCAAAACCTTAACAGTCGCTCTAAGACCCGCTACATCACCGTCCGCTTTGGCAATGTGCTTGGTTCTGCTGGCAGTGTTATTCCACTCTTTCGTGAACAGATAGCGAGTGGCGGCCCCATTACGGTGACCCATCCCGATATGGAACGCTATTTCATGACTATCCCTGAGGCGAGCCGTCTGATTATGCAGACCACCGTTTTAGGTAACGGTGGGGAGATTTTTGTCTTGGATATGGGCGAGGCGATTAAAATTAGCTACCTCGCTGAACAGATGATCAGGCTCTCTGGCAAAATCCCAGATGAAGATATTGCCATTGAATATGTTGGTCTACGGCCTGGTGAGAAGCTATATGAAGAGCTGTTCCATGAAAAAGAGCAGCTTGAACCGACCCAGCATGCCAAGGTCTTTTTAGCCCGCCATCGCCAAGTGGAGTGGAGCAGACTTCAGGGCATCATGAGTCAGATAGAGCAAGCGTGCCAAGCGATGGATGAGTCAATATTAACCCAGTTGCTGCATGAGCTGGTGCCTGAACATGGCGTACAAAAAGAGAAGGCATCGACCGCAAGTGCAGATATTGTCTACCTAAATAGCTCAAAACCCAGCTAACCTATGGCGCTTGTTTTGTATTCTTTACCACGGTTGGTAGTGGTAAGGATGTGACTCGCCACAAATGCCTATTAAACTCTATCTTTGTCAGCTCTGAGGCTAGAACTAAATCGAACCCCTGTTTGCTGAGCTTTGGCAGCTCCTCTTCGAGTACCTGCAATGTTTCAGGGTAAGGGTGCCCTATCCCAATGGCATGTCCCCTAATTTTTGCTATTTGAAGCAGCTTTTTAAACTGTTGGCGAATAGTCTCTACATCTCGATCATGGTCAAGAAAGATATCTCTGCCTGCTGTCGCAATCCGGCGTTCTTGTGCGACACCATATGCCACTGATTTTTCAGTGGTACGGCTATCAATAAAAAAGAGGCCTGCATCACCCAACACATCCATCAACCACTGCATGGCACCAGGATGGCGTGTCATCAATGAACCCATGTGGTTATTAACACCTTGAATATGGGGGATCACGGCAATATTTTCTTGCAGAACTTGACGGAAGCTCTCTCGATTATGGTGCAGTGTTAGGCCGCCTGGCCCAAGCTTATTACCGCCGTGGGACTCGAGCGGCTGGTGCAGCATCACCTGCTTATTTTTACTGTGTGCCAACTCAGCCAATATCGATACATAGGGGGTGTGTGGTAGAAAGGCGTAACTGATTGCTCCTGGTAACATCACCGCACGTAGACCTCTATCCAGCTGATTACCCATGTCATCAATAATCAGAGCAACTCGAGGGTGTTCTGCCGCTTGACTAGCGGTGGCTAACAAGACAAAGAGAGAGAGCAGCAGAGACTGCAGCTGTGCATTTAAAGCCTGTTTTTTTGCTAGATGAAAGAGCCTATTCATATACAAAAATCACTCACCACGTTGAAATATTTGCAGCCCTTTTAATAGATTAAGTGCTTCGTATAGTGGGTAATCACGGATAGATAGTGGCTCTTCTTGTGGATCACTGGCGGGTTGCTCTGAGTTGTCACCCTCTTTACCCGTACTCAGATGCCCTGCTAGATCTGCCTCTTTCAGAGGTTTGATAGGGGCTTTTTTTGTCGCCTCTACTTTGACTCGGTCCAACTCAATATCGGGTGTAATGCCTTCTGCCTGAATTGATCGGCCTGATGGAGTGTAATAGCGAGCTGTAGTCATCTTAACAGCGGTGGTACGACTAACAGGGATCACCGTCTGTACGGAGCCTTTACCAAAACTCTGGTTGCCCATGATGACGGCCCGATGGTGATCTTGCAGCGCACCCGCCACAATCTCTGAGGCTGAGGCTGAGCCGTTATTGACCAAAACAACTATGGGTGCTCCATGTAAAACATCACCGGGTGTGGCATTGAAGCGTAACTTTGAGTCATTGATTCGGCCATCGGTATAGACGATCAAACCATCCTCTAGAAAGGCATCACTCACATCGACAGCAGCATTTAAAATGCCACCTGGGTTGTTACGTAAATCTAATACCAACCCCTTTAATTTCCCATCGGCCTGCTGGGTTAATTTATCAATGGCAGCCAACATATCCTCAGCACTGCGTAACTGAAATTGGCTTAAACGAACATAGGCGTAACCTGGGGCTAACATTCTGCTCTTGATGCTAGCCACCTTGATCAATGCACGTTTAAGTGTAAATGTGAGTGGTTTATCAACACCTTCACGAATCACTAGCAGCTCAATAGCACTCCCTGGCGTACCTCGCATCAGTTTTATGGCATCACCTAAGGTCATCCCTTTTACCGATTGGTCATCTAGGCGGATGATGAGATCACCCGACTCAATCCCAGCACGTTGAGCAGGCGTATCATCAATGGGTGAGATCACTTTTATAAAGCCATCCTCCATGCCAACTTCGATACCTAGGCCACCAAACTGGCCGCTTGTCCCCTCTTGCAGGTGCTTAAATGATTTCTCATCAAGGTAGGCTGAGTGTGGATCTAAGCCCGATAACATGCCTCGAATAGCGTATTCCAATAGCTGTTTATCATCGATAGGCTCAACATAATCACTCTTGATACGTCCAAAGATGTCGGCAAATGTACGTAGCTCTTGAATTGGCAGGGAGCCTTCTGGCTCTGCTGCCTCAGCCGCCAATGCAACACTACTCAATAGCATGCTGCTACTCATCGCCAGGGTGAGTAAAAATGAGCTGAATGGTTTTTTAAGTAACTTCATATTTAACCTGTTGCTATCGGGCACTTATTAAGAGGCTATCACCCTGAATGGTAGCACCGACTTTAGAACCTTTCTGTTTTTGGCACCAGCGGCGTGGGTTAACCGCTTTACCATTGTAGCGAATAGCAAAATAGAGACTTGGTTTACGCAGCCCACCGCTATTTCCAACTAAGGCGACCACCTCACCGGGCTCCACCCACTCACCGGTCTCTTTAAATAGACTCTGATTGTGACCATAGAGAGACATATAGCCCTCACCATGATCGATTATGATCAATAGGCCAAAACCTCTCAACCAATCTGCAAAGGCGATTCGGCCGTGGTGAATTGCTCGGATTTCATTCCCCTCGGCTGCTCGAATCAGCACGCCATCCCAGCGCAGATTACCCACCTGTTTAGATGAGCCAAAACTTGCAGCAATACGCCCCTTAGCTGGCCAAGGCAGTTTACCTCGCAGTTCTTTGAAAGGTCTATCTTCAAACACCTCTTGGGAGAGAGAGGCCAGTGCTTGCTGAAGATCGGCCAACACCTGTTGCAGGTGCTCTTCATCCTGCTTTAAATGCCGCATCTGCTGGCTCTTGTCTTTAATGGTATTGTCTATTGCGAGTAGTGCTTTTTTGCGCTCTTCACGGGCACGCTCCAGCGCTAAACGCTCAGCCTCTTCACGCTCTTTTAGCACCAATAGCTGAGCCTCTTCTGCTGAGATTTTTCTCTCAAGTGACTCAAGTTGGTTTAGCATCTCTGCAATGGCAGACATCTGTTCAGCACGCTCTGCGTTGAGGTAGTCATAGTAGGTCATAACGCGGCTCAACTTAACGGGATCTTGCTGGTTGAGGAGAATTTTTAGACGCTCTTGTCGCCCCATCGCATATGCGGCCCTAATCTGCTTCTCCAGCACCACACGATGGCGATCCAGTGCTCTCTTCTCTTGTTGACGACTCTCTTCCAATTTAGCAAGTTGTTGGCGGTGACGCCCTAGGCGCCCATCAAGCACTCTCAGCCGTCGTGCCGATTCACCAATACTACGTTCTGTATCACGCAGTATTGAGTGAGTACTCTTTTTCTTGCTCTTAGCATCATTTAGTGAATGCTCAACACTTTGAATTTTTCCTTGGAGTTGCTTTAGTTTCTCTATTTTTGCCTTATGTGCGCTATCATCCGCCAGACTTACCGATGTAAAAAACAAAACAAAAAGCACGAATACGGTAATTAACGGTGGAGAGAGGGGTTGATAGATGATTTTAAATTGATCTAGAGCAGATAACAGAACCTTAAAAACACTATGATTAGCTGCTATCTGAGCCTCTAAAATGCGCGCAAATTGTATGTTTGATAGCAAATTGGCGCCAAAAAAAGACATATAAACCATGACCCTAAATAGTGAAAAGCCGACAAAGCCTCTTCGAGTGAATCCAGATATCGACAGCATCGAGAAACTATCTGTCTCCGATAAGGATATCGAACGTGCATCAAAAGCGCTAAAGGCGCTCTCTCACCCGCTAAGATTAAAGATACTCTGCATACTGGGTGAGCGAGAGATTAGCGTACAGGATATTGTTGACCAAGTGGGTACATCACAAAGCAATATCTCTCAACATTTAGCCATTTTGCGTGAAAAAGAGATCCTCTCCTGTAACAAACAGGCAAACCGTGTCTTCTATCGCATTAGTGATGCACGCATCTTATCGCTCATCAGCATGATGCGTGATCTCTTCTGTAGTCAGCGTACCTAACCTAAGAGAGTCTACTTACCAATACAGAAGCTGCTGAATATCTTGCCAAGAAGGTCATCTGGGCTAAATTCACCGGTTATTTCTGATAGCGCATTTTGTACAAATCGCAACTCCTCAGCCACCAACTCACCGGCTGCTTCGTTCTCAAGCACGGTTGTTGCGATAGCGAGATGTTCAGCCGCACGCTTGAGGGCATCAAGGTGTCGTCTACGAGCGATAAACTCCCCCTCAACATCGCCATGATAACCAACACTATCGGTTAAATGTTGCTGTAGTAACTCAATACCGATACCCTCTTTTGCCGAGAGGGCAACTTCAACACCACGCACACACTGGCTAATTTCTGGTTTTCGATTGCCAATATCAATCTTGTTTCTAATGAGCGTCAATGGGATATTTGGCGGTAAAAGAGCCTGCTCAATTGAGAGGTTTTCTGGGTCTGACTGGTCATCAAAGACCCAAAGCAGCCGGTCAGCCTGCTCTATCTGCTCTCGGGCACGACGAATGCCCTCCTGCTCAACGGGGTCATTACTCTCACATAGGCCTGCTGTATCAATGATGTGTAGTGGCATCCCCTTAATCTGGATCTGCTCACGCAACAGGTCACGGGTCGTGCCAGGAATGGGGGTAACAATGGCGCTCTCCCGACCAGCAAGCGCATTGAGTAGGCTCGATTTTCCGGCATTGGGCAAGCCTGCAATAACCAGTGTCATACCGTCACGCAGTAGGCGGCCTGTCTCTGCACTGGTGATCACTTGCTTTAGCTCATCTACGATATATTGTAAGTTAGTACTCACTCTTGCATCGCCAAGGAAGTCGATCTCCTCCTCAGGAAAGTCAAGGGCAGCCTCAATATAGATACGCAGATTGGTGACACTTTCAACCAGCTGATAGATACGTTCTGAGAATTTTCCTTGTAGTGAGCGAACAGCCAAGCGAGCCGCTGATGCGGTGCCTGATGTTATAAGATCAGCAATTGCCTCAGCCTGCACCAAATCTAGCTTGCCATTTAGAAAAGCGCGTTCACTAAACTCACCGGGTCGTGCAATGCGTGCCCCCATATCAAGGGTTGTTTGCAATAAAATATCCATCACCACAGGGCCGCCATGGCCCTGAAGCTCAAGCACATCTTCACCAGTAAAAGAGTTAGGAGTGGGGAAGAAGAGGGCAATGCCCTCATCAATCAGTTGACCTGAAGTGTCATTGAAGTGTGTTAGATGAGCGTGGCGTGGTTGTGGCAGCAAGCCAATCATCGCCTCTGCAATGGCTTGGCATTTTGGGCCAGACAATCGAACAATACCAACGCCGCCCTGGCCGGGCGGCGTTGCAATAGCAGCTATGGTCTCGATAGAAGCCATCTTCTAGCTAAGTGATACTATTTTTTAGCCTCTGCCGCCTGTGCTTCAATTCGGCGTGTAATGAAATATTGCTGGGTGATGGAGATCAGGTTGTTGACCACCCAATAGAGCACCAAGCCAGAGGGGAAGAAGGCGAAGAATATGGTGAAGACAAATGGCAGTGCCATCATCATCTTGGCCTGCAAGGGATCTGGTGGTGTTGGGTTCAACTTCTGCTGAACAAACATCGAAACACCCATGATCAACGGCAGGATAAAGTAGGGGTCTTTAGCGGAGAGGTTATCCATCCAGAGAATGAAGGGTGCCTGACGCATCTCAACACTCTCCAGCAGCACCCAGTATAGGGCGATAAAGACAGGAATCTGTACCAACATAGGTAGACAGCCACCAAGTGGATTGATCTTCTCAGTCTTGTAGAGATCCATCATCGCCTTGTTGAGGCGTGCTTTATCATCACCATAGCGATCTTTCAGCGCCGTCATACGCGGTGTCATACGGCGCATATTGGCCATCGATTTGTAGCTGGCTTCTGAGAGCTTAAAGAAAGCGGCTTTGATCAAGATGGTGAGTAAGATGATCGCCCAGCCCCAGTTTCCGACAATGTCATGCAGCTTCTGTAGCAACCAAAAAATGGGTTGTGAAACCACGGTTAGCCAACCGTAATCGACGGTCAGCTCTAAACCAGGTGCCACCTTGACTAATTGCTCTTGCAATTTTGGGCCAACAAAAAGTTTCTTACTGAACTGATGACTATCGCCTGGTTGCAGTGTCACCGCGGGTGAGTAGCCACCGATTATGTAGCGATTCTCACCTAAATCTTTGCTGTAGAAATGCTCTTTTTGACCGGTTGGTGGAACCCATGCAGCGAGGAAGTAGTGTTGAATCATCGCAATCCAACCATTTGTCTCATCTCTATTTAGGTCTACATCGGCCATGTCACCAAAATCATACTTCTCATATTTGGTCTCTTGGCTATAAACCACGCCACCCGTATAGGTGTAGATAAAACTGTTCGTTTCACTGGGTTCACCACGCATCAATTGTGCGTAATCACGCCCTGTCCAGGTTGTACCGGAGTTATTACTCACGTCATGCACAACCTCTATAAGGTAGCTACCGCGATTGAAAATAAAGTGTTTGACCACTTTAATACCATCCGCCTTCTGCCAAATTAGTTTTACATCAAGCGTCTCTTCACCATCGGCTAGTTGATACTCACTCTGCTCAACTGAGAATACGGCTTCATGGTTGGGAGCTAACGCCTCTTCACTGGAAATCAGACCAGACTGTGCAATAAATGGGTCATTTGTTGTGCGATTGAGCAGGTGAAATTTTAGGTCAGGTGTTTTTGGTGATACCGGATATTTCAGCAACTTAGCGCTGATAATAGAGCCGCCAACGGTGCTGATCTCAATATCAAACAGGTCGGTCTTGACCTTAACCACTTCACCATTAAATGAGGTGGTAGTTGCCACTTTTGGCACTATACCAGGTGTATCAGATGTGGGAGCGCTGGGCAGTGCAGATGTTGTGACATCAGGGACCGCAGCTGATCTGGATTCAGCGGGTGTCGTACTAGCCACAGGGGGCTGTAGTGCATAATCCTCCTGCCATGCGTTGTAGAGGAGCAGTGATAGAAACGCAAAAGTACCAAGCAGGAGGAGACGTATGTTATCCATGTGTGTGTTTTTCGTTGGGTTTAGGTACAGGGTCCAAGCCGCCCTCATGCCAAGGGTGGCAGCGTAGTAATCTTCGTAGTGCTAACCAGCAGCCACGAATAATACCGTGTGTTTCAATAGCGCAGATCGCATAGGAGGAGCAACTTGGATAAAAGCGGCAATTTTGCCCAAGAAAAGGGCTAACCAGTATCTGGTAGCCCCTAACAACTATGATAAAGAGTCTTCGCATAGACTTGCCAATTTTTGCCAATGCCGACTAAGCGATTGTGTAAGGGTACGATTATCCTGCTGGGCGGTCTGTCGGCGGTTCATCACCACGATATCAAGCCCTTCTAGCTCACTTTTATGCACTCTAAAACTCTCACGTGTCAGACGCTTAATTCGGTTTCTTTCAACGGCTAATTTGGCGTTTTTTTTCGAAACTGCCAAACCAAGACGGGCAACGCCAGCCTCTCTTTTACGTGCTAATACGGTAAAACAGTTATCAGATGAGCGGGCAGGATTTTCAAATACCCTTGCATAATCTTTTGCTGTCAGTAGTCTGGAGTAACGGCTAAATCTTTCTGAGACAGCAATCAACGTTGATCAAGGTGTCAGGCGTTTACGACCTTTGGCACGACGGGCCTTGATGATTTTTTGGCCGTTACGAGTAGCCATACGTGCACGAAAACCGTGTGTACGAGCGCGTTTAAGGTTACTGGGTTGAAAAGTTCTCTTCATAGCTATCACCAACATGTTTTTACTGGGGCTTCCGCAACAGCAAAAACGGTTAAAAAAAGAGGCGAATCATACGCTGATGAGACGAACAGTGTCAATAGAGAGCCTTGTCCAATATGAAATGAGCCTCAAATTATCCAGCTCAAGATGGATTGATGCCTCTCTTTGAATAGTTGCTTATTTGATATGGCCTAAAATGCCATCTAGCTCATCCAGGCTGTTGTAGGCGATAACCAGCTTGCCCTTGCCTTTGTTGCCCTGTTGGATGTTGACACGAGCTCCAAGCTTTTGAGTGAGATCATCCTCTAGGCGTTTTACATCTGGGTCCTCTTTTTTGATCTTTTTGCTAGGTTCATCATCACCCTCTTTACTTTGTAGACGGCGTACTAATCTTTCGGTTTCACGTACGGAGAGCCCTTGGCTGGCCACTCTTCTACCGGCTGCTGTCTGTGCCTCTCCTTTGAGGCCAAGCAGAGCACGGGCGTGGCCCATCTCGATGAGATGTCTCTCCATCATCTGTTTGACATCATCGGTCAGTTCTAACAAACGCAACATATTGGTGACGGTGGTGCGTGATTTGCCAATGGCTTGGGCGACCTGCTGGTGGGTCAGCTCAAATTCGTTGAGCAGACGGTGTAGTGCGGTGGCCTCTTCAAGTGGATTGAGATCATCACGTTGGATGTTCTCGATGAGCCCCATCGCCATGGCGCCCTGTTCAGTCACATCGCGAACAACAACAGGTACCTTATCTAGGCCTGCCTGTTGTGAGGCGCGCCAGCGTCGTTCTCCGGCGATAATTTCGTAGCGGCCATCCTCAATGGGGCGTACCACAATGGGTTGGATAACACCTTGGGCAGCGATAGAGTCGGCCAACTCTTGCAGGCTATCGGGGTTGAAGTCTCGCCGTGGTTGGTAGCGACCGCGCTGGATTAGATCAACAGGCAGTGTGTGAGGCGTTGCCCCTTGGGTTGAACTCTCTTCTGCTGGAGTGCTGCTATGCGCACTACCGAGTAGTGCATCTAGGCCGCGCCCTAGACCGCGTTTTTTTGCTGCCATGTTCTATTTCCGATTAATGAGTCAGTTTTTTGTGCCGGCGTATGATTTCGCTGGCCAATGCTAAATAGGCACCGGCACCGCGTGAACTTTTGTCATAGAGCAGCACCGGCTGGCCGTGGCTGGGTGCCTCGGCGACGCGTACATTTCGCGGGATGATGGTGGTGAATAGCTGCTTTTTAAAGTGGCTGATAAGCTGCGCTGAGACCTGGGTGGCGAGGTTGTTACGCGGATCGTACATGGTGCGTAAAATGCCCTCAATCTTCAGTGATGGATTGGGGCCAGATTGAATTTTCTGCACGGTATCAAGTAGTGACGATAGCCCCTCTAGTGCGTAATACTCGGTCTGCAGCGGGATCAACACGCCCGTGGAGGCGACCAGGGCATTGAGTGTTAGCATGTTGAGCGAGGGCGGACAGTCGATGAAGATGTAATCGTAGCGTTTTTTTGCACCTGACAAGGCCAAGCTGAGACGTTTTTCGCGCATGCTGGTGTTCATCAGCCCCACTTCAGCCGCAGTGAGATCTCCGTTGGCGGGTAGTACATCAAAGCCCGCTTCGGGTGTTGTGATAACCACTTCGGAGAGTTGTGCTTCGCCTAAAATCACCTCGCAGCTCGACTGTTCAAGCTCATATTTGTCCACACCACAGCCCATAGTTGCATTGCCTTGCGGATCCAAATCGATCAGCAAAACCTTGAGTTTTTTTGCAGCGAGAGCGGTGGCAAGATTGACCGCTGTGGTGGTCTTGCCAACGCCACCCTTCTGATTGGCGATAGTGATGATGTGACTCATATCAGTAGTCTGTACGCTGCATATCCAAAAAGAGGGAGTTGGCTATCATACCGACAGCCTGTTCGGCACTCCAGTCTATCTCCAAAATCCCTATTAATAAGGCCGTTACTTGCAACTCTCTAGGTCGTTAGATTGGTGCAAAACCTCTCCTGCCTCATTGATGACACTCACCTGCATGGGAATGCCCTGGCGTATGCTGGCAGCTACCACGGCAAACTGTTCGAAGTTGCGCAGACACTTATCGAGCCGTTCGATCTGCACCAGCTCACTATTTAGCGTCAATTTGATGGCTATATGGCTGATGCGTAGCCGGCCCTGCTGGTTTCGCTCAATGTGACCAATAGCCTCAGTTTTGAGGCTGTGTGCAGGTGCACTCTCCTTGGTTAAACAGAAGAGTAGCCCTGCACTGAGGCAGTTAGCAGCTGCAGCAACCAATAGTCGTGAAGCGTTCGGCCCAGTACTTTTGCCGAGTGGGGTGGGTTCATCTACGGTGAGATGGGTAACATTGGGCAGGTTAAAATTGATATCGAATTGATAAGCATCCTGCTGTTCAAGATGGATGGTGAAGCTACCGCCTGCCGACATGGTTTTACCTCCAAATAGATTTTAGTTGAGGAGGGTTTGACATCTCCCCCTCTCTACGGTGAAACTGCGCGCCATGTTAACAGCAGCTGAACTCGACAGGCTACGCGCCGACATCACCTTCAACATCCCGCTAGTGGGCAGTGAGTGGACCTTTCGCACCACCTGGGGTCTCTTTTCGCCCCGAGGAATTGATGAGGGGACGTTGCTCCTGCTCGATCGAATGGAGATCAAGCCAACCGATGAGTGCTTGGATCTTGGCTGCGGTTATGGGCCGATTGGTCTCAGCATGGCACGTTTAGCCCCACAGGGGAAAACGATCATGCTGGATAAGGACTTTGTCGCGGTGCGTTACAGTAATCTCAATGCTGAAAAAAATGGCATTACCAATGCCAAAGCAATGTTGAGCAATGGTTTTGAGCAGGTGGATAGAGCGGCGCGGTTTGATGTGATCGCCTCCAATATTCCCGCCAAGGTGGGCAAAGAGATGTTATCGCTGATCCTGCATGATGCACGGCACCTGCTCAAGCCGGGTGGGCGGCTCTATTTGGTGACCATTAACGGTTTACGCCAATATATGAAGCGTAATCTGAATGAGGTTTTTGGCAACTACGACAAGCTGAAACAGGGCAAAACCTACACGGTGGCATTAGCCATTAAAGAGTCGTAACTTATTCAGAGGTGCCTTAGCGTGGGAACTCACCAGCATATTTGTTGATCCACTCGGTAGCCGCCTCTTCATCACTCAACACTCTACCTTCGTGCTCCAATATCTGCTGTTTGTACTCTTCGATGTGACAGAGTTGCTCAACCATGCGTAGCGTGAAGTGGATATTCTCATCTTGGAACTCAACCCCAATACTAAAGTGTTTTTCATCGATAGTTTGGCACCATGCGACAACGCCTTGCGCTTTAAACTCTGGTTGGCAGAGGGGGATAAATATTTGAATATTGCTGCCCTGCTCAATCTTGGTGTTTGAAATAAAGCAGAGCCCCCCTTCACTGACATTCTTCAGCCGGCGCGGGTGCTGCTTTTTTTCAACGACGGTATCAAGTGAGTAGCCAATGGGGATGTTGGAAGGGTGGCGAATATACTCTCGTGTCGGCATGAGTTCGAAGCTAACACACTCAATCGCTGACGGATAGTTTAGTTGATGGTGTCGTGCTGGCAAACAATCACAGCCCCACGGTGGAAGATGACGTAGAATGGCTCTCTATGAATATCTATCTAATCGCTGTTGGAAACCGCATGCCGCGTTGGGTTGAAGAGGGCTACCAAGAGTATGCCAAGCGGATGCCTTCGGAGTGTGCGTTAAAGCTGATTGAGATTGCACCTGGTCGTCGTGGCAAAGGGACTGATATTGCCCGAACGGTTCGAGATGAGGGTGAGCGGATGCTGAAAGCGATCCCTCGCAGCTGTCGAGTGGTCACCTTAGAGGTTGAGGGTAAGGCGTGGAGTACTGAACAGCTCTCAGAAAAAATGGCAGGTTGGTTGGCTGATGGCCCTGATATCGCCCTGTTGGTAGGTGGCCCTGAGGGGTTGGCTGAAAGCTGCCAACAGCGCGCTGATCTTCGTTGGTCACTCTCACCACTGACACTGCCGCATCCATTGGTGCGTGTGTTGCTCTCTGAGCAGCTCTATCGGGCTTGGAGCCTGCTCAATAATCACCCCTACCACCGTGCGTGACCGTTATGAATAGAAAACAGCAACTATTTCTTGCTTCGCAATCCCCTCGTCGCCGAGAGCTGCTAGAGCAGATGAGTATCGACTACCAAGTGATATCAGTCGATATTGATGAGCAGCAACATCAGGGTGAACTGCCAGCTGCTTACGTCACCCGTGTTGCCAGTGAGAAGGCATGGGCCGGTTGGCATGCCCAATCGACAGTGATAAAAAGCCCAGTGTTGGCTGCTGATACCTCTGTGGTGATTGGTTCACAAATCATGGGTAAACCGGTCGATGAGTCAGATGCCTTCGAGATGTTGCGGCGGCTTTCAGACCGTACGCATGAGGTCTATAGTGCGGTTGCATTGGTGGATGGTGAGACCAATGTGCGGATAAGTTGTAGCGAAGTCACCTTTCGTCTCATCTCAGATGATGAGATACGAGCCTATTGGCAGAGTGGTGAACCGCAGGATAAGGCGGGTGGCTACGCTATTCAGGGTTTAGCTGCGCTGTTTATTGATAACCTCAATGGCAGTTACTCTGGCGTGATGGGGCTGCCGCTTTTTGAGACGGCAGAGCTGCTCTATGATGCGGGTTATAACCTATTGGAACAATTTAAAGGTAGTGAAAAAAGATGAGCGAAGAGCTTCTGATTAATGTGACCCCACCTGAAACCCGAGTGGCGTTGGTTGAAAATGGTGTGGTGCAGGAGTTGATCATTGAGCGTGCTGGCAAACGTGGCATTGTCGGTAACATCTACAAAGGGTGTGTCTCACGAGTGCTGCCAGGCATGCAGGCAGCCTTTATTGAGATCGGCCTGGAGCGCACGGCCTTCTTGCACAGCTCCGATATTGGCAGTAGTACGACCACCACTAATGGTGATGAGAAAAATCGTCCTCCACCGTTGATTACTGAGCAGCTGCGAGAAGGGGGGGAGGTGCTTGTTCAGGTTCTCAAAGACCCCATCGGTAGTAAAGGGGCGCGTTTAACAACCAACATATCAATTCCATCTCGCTACCTGGTTTTTCTGCCGCACCTCACTAATGCCGGCATCTCTCAGCGTATTGAGGATGATGATGAGCGTCTGCGTCTGCGTGGGGTCCTTACCGATTTTTGCGAGAGTGAAGAGGGGGTATCGGGTAACTTTATCGCCCGAACGGCCGCAGAGGGAATGGAGGCCGAATCGCTACAGTGTGATATGCGTTTTCTCTCTCGTCTATGGGTATCGATTCTGGAGCGTAGTAAGGGGCCAGAGAAGATTGTATTGATTCATGCAGATCTCCCCTTAGCATTGCGAGCGCTGCGAGATTTGGTGGTGGATGATCTGGAGAAGATCCGCATTGACTCCCGTGAGAGTTATGAAAAAGCACTCTCTTTTACCCAGAAATTGATACCAGAGATCAAGTGTAAATTGGAGTACTACCCAGGTGAACGCCCGCTGTTTGATCTTTACGGTGTTGAAGATGAGATTCAGAAGGCGCTGGATAGCAAGGTACAGCTCAAATCAGGCGGCCATTTAGTGATCGACCAAACTGAAGCGATGACCACAGTGGATGTGAATACCGGCTCTTTTGTTGGCCATCGTACATTGGAAGAGACCATCTTTAAGACCAACCTGGAGGCGGCTCAATCGATCTGTCGTCAGCTTAGGCTACGCAATCTTGGCGGCATGATTATTATCGATTTTATCGATATGCAAGACCCCGAACATCGTCGACAAGTGCTGCGTGCACTTGAGAAATATCTGGCTAAAGATCATGCCAAAAGCCAGATTTGTGAGGTCTCATCACTCGGTCTGGTGGAGATGACACGTAAGCGTACCCGTGAGTCACTTGGCCATGTGTTGTGTGAGCCCTGCCCCTGCTGCTCTGGTCGTGGCACCTTGAAAACGGCAGAGACTACCTGTTATGAGGTCTTCCGTGAAATCATGCGTGAGGCGCGTGAGTTTGATGCGGAATCACTGCTAGTGCTCGCATCACAAGAGGTGGTTGATCGCCTCTTGGATGAAGAGTCGGCCAACTTGGCAAGTTTGGAACAATTTATTGGTAAACCGATCAAACTACAGGTCGAAGCGCTCTATACTCAAGAGCACTACGATGTTGTTTTAGTGTAATGAAATGCTGCATGGTTCATATTTCCCACTCCAACGGCTGTTGCGACATTTTAGGGAATAGATAGCACCACCACTATGTCGATCCTCACCTGCCGAACGACCAAAGTGTGTGCCCGAAGCCTGCTGCTTCTGTTGCTGCTGCTTGCGCTGTTGACCATTGTGGTTCGTGTACACCTTCTGCCATCGCTACAGATCTACCGCTCTCAGCTGGAGCAGCTGGTTGAGGCTGAGATTGGTCAGCCAATAAAAATTGGCTATATCACGGCGGGTATTTGGGGTGTTCATCTTGAAGCGGTGCTGAAAGATGTGGCGCTAATCGACCCTAAAAATGGTGAGCAACAGCTGCATGTGCGTGAGCTGCATGCCCAAATTAATTTAAAGGAGAGCTTAGTTGAGCAGCGCCTGAAGTTAGGCAAAATCATGCTGGTTGGGACTAAGCTACAGCTTAACCTACAAAAAGATGGCACCGTTGTGCTTGAGGGGTTTGAAACCTCGGCATCACCATCTTCTGATGGTGCAGCGGTAGGTGCGCTTTTTCAAG
>JAMOMH010000283.1 GCA_027068675.1 Sedimenticola sp. | reverse complement strand
GTTGGGAGTGAAAAAGAGGGAAAGTAGGGTCATATAGACCTTGATTGGCCGAATGAGGCTGATTTGGGTCAGAACGGGATGAATAATAGAAATAGTGGTGGAAATAATTAGAGGTCTGTTGAGAAATGAACGGCTGGCATTCTCTGGCTGGGATTGAGTTTTTCTTCAGACTCGTTAGAAGCTAAATTAACAACGGAGGAAAAAATGTACATAAAGGAACTAGGGAAAGCGGTAATAGATGGGGTTATATCAATTCCGGCGGATTTGGCATATGGCGCAAGGAGAACCTATGAAGATATTGCGGGTAGTGCCATCGTAAAGGAGCAAAATAGAGCAGAACGCCAGAGGATTATGCATGCTTTGAAAATGGGTTTTGGTTTTTGATCATCAGAAGCGGGACCAATAAGCAAAATAGTAAACATTATCATAACTGATTTTTATGATATGTTGCCTGATTCTACGATAGAGGCCATTGCGAAAAAGGCTGGTCTTGGGACAAGTTACATGTCTGGTCGAATCGCAACACAAGTCGCTCTTACAACATTAGTAGTTAGAAAGCTGGCTAAAGAAATTGCTCTAAAATCCACTGCGAAGCGTGTCGCAAAATTTGGTGTTGGTGCTGCAGCTTCCGCGCTCTTATTGCAAGGTCTTATCGAGAGGGCATCCAACGCTAGTAAGCGACTACAACGGATACATCCTAAAATACACTATTCCTTAAAGATAAAAAATTTGGATATGGCATTTATCTTGGTAGAAGATGGTATGAAACCAATTCTCGATGCAATCAAAATAGGCCATAAAAATAAAGATGAATTCAATCGATTGATTGAAGGAATGATCAATGAAAATTAAGAGAGCTATTTCATTTGTTTTTGATAGTGTGTATTTCTTATTTACAGCAGCAAGCTGTATATTTATATTTTTTTTTATAAGTGATGAATTGGCCGCTGAAACATCTTCACCAAATATTTTGGCAATTTTGGCAATTTTGGCATATTTATTACCTATCTATTTATTGTACTCCGTTATATCTAAAAAGCTTGAGTAGCCAATCCTAAAAATAGCTTCTAACAAAATGCTTCACTGGACACAATAAGCCAAGTAGGGTGGGCAAAAACCACATGCCTACCCTACTTGGCTGTTGATATCAAAAACCGGCGGCATCAACAAAATAATGGATCGATTCAGTGCCGAAACATCACTGCAAGGTGCTCAGGATATTCTTGATGTAGCGAGCTACATCACTGCAATGCCCATGACTTTGGAAGGGGGGATTACCCTGGAACCTCTTTAAAGCGTGGCCATGAAATTTATCATCTTCGTTGCCTGGTATGTCATGGCAGATTTGCTGAAGGTGATGCAGAGATAATCAAGCGCACGAAGCATATCTCAGCTGAGAATAGTGAGGCTGTTCTTGACTATATTTCACGTCTCTCACCCCCCAGTGAGAGGGTGGCACCCCGTAACTGGAAAAATCCAGACCAGAGTAATTACACGCAGGATCTCTCCCCTGGTTTAAAATTTTAGCGGCACCCTACTTGCCCTCGCTATCAGCAATCTTGAGAGGTGTGACACCACCCTCATCACTTGTTCCGGCAGAGGGGCCGATCGTTTCCACACCATCACACTCAATAAATCAGGTGTAGGGTATTGTTGAATCCATCGCTCACTATGCTCAAAAGCAAAACAGCCACCAAGACCAACCTGGCAGTTTTGATCAAGAGGCCGACCGGTATAACGACTGGGAGGGTGTCGACCAAAATGGCACGGTTGTTAGTGGCAGGATAAATGGCCAGAACTGCATGTCTCTGTTGGCGGTTCTACCATGAGAAGTTGTGATTAATTTTTTTCACACCATCCACTCTCCCATTAGCCAAGTAGGTTGGCACCTAATTGTGTGCCAACCCTGGCTACCCCCATATTGCTTTCAGTTTCATTTAAGCTTGATCGATTAGACTTACCATCATAGTCAATAGAGATGGAGCCGTCTGATGAGCACAATAAACCTAACTAAGGTGTGGGACCCACTACTCCGCATTTTCCACTGGAGCCTGGTGACTGCTTTTTTTGTCTCCTTTGTGACTGAGGATGACCTGATGCAACTGCATCTCTTTGCAGGTTATCTGGTTCTTGGCCTACTGCTGTTCCGGCTGATCTGGGGGCTTATTGGCCCAAAATACGCCCGTTTTTCTGACTTTGTACGCCCCATGTCTGCTATTGTCAGCTATCTGAAAGAGTTGATGGCCATGCGGGCAAAACACTATCTGGGACACAACCCAGCTGGCGGCGCGATGATCATTGCACTACTGGCCAGCCTACTACTGACCTCCCTTACTGGCCTTGCCACCTATCATCTTGGCTTCGGTGAAGATTTTTTTGAGGAGATCCACGAATTCTTTGCCAATTTCACCCTGCTACTGGTTGGCATCCATGTTGGCGGAGTCATTGTGAGCAGCCTCTACCATAATGAAAACCTAGTCCGTTCAATGTTTACCGGCACAAAACAATTGAAAGAGATGGAGTGATCTAGGCCAAGGCTCTATTGCCTGATCACACAATGGCAGCCAAGTAGGGTGAGCACGTTGCACCAAAATGGTGGGCAAAAACCACATGCCCGCCCTGGCTGTTATTTATCCTGCGTATCTTGGTAGAGCTTTTGTAAAACATCGACTCGATTTAACTTAGATTTCCCCTCACCTCCTTCTTTTGAAGTACTAAAGAGGGCCTTCAGTCGATGAAAAAGTTGTTTCACGGCTCGCCAGATGCGGGGTAGCGCCCAGGCAGCAACAACGATAAACAGGATTAACAATGCAAGGAAGAGCCAAGGTTGATTGAGAGCTGCCCAGAGTGCGCCGATTACGGCCAGATCTTCAACAATGGAGGCGGTCCAGTTGCTGAAAGGTTCTGGTGAGGTATTGATCAGTACCCGACTGCCCGCTTTGGTCATATGACTGGTGGCTGCCAGGGTACCACCCAGGATGGCAGCGGCAAGTTC
>JAMOMH010000282.1 GCA_027068675.1 Sedimenticola sp. | reverse complement strand
TGAGGTTGTTGGTATTGCGACCTTCTTAATAACTCAACCATTTTGGTAACTACCCCCATGAAAAAAGTACAATTGGCAGGCTTATTGATCAGCGCAGCACTAAGCAGCCCAACATTTGCAGCAGAAAATAATAGTGGTTGGACTGGAGAGGCAGAGCTGGGCTTTGTCTCAACATCTGGTAACACCGAAACCTCAACATTTTCGGGCAAAGCAAAGGTAGAAAATGACCGCGCTACGTGGCATCACACCGCCACGTTGGAGCTCTTACGAGCCGAGACCTCTGGCACTAAATCTGCTGGACGCTACCTCATTACAGGCCAAAGTGACTACAAAATCTCTGATCTTGCCTACGCTTTTGGTCGTTTGAGTTACCAGGATGACAGCTTCAGTGGCTTTGAGTACCAAGCTAATGCGGCACTAGGTGCGGGGTACCATGCCATTAAGAGTGAGACATTGACTCTTGATCTTGAAGCTGGCCCAGGCCTCCGCTTAAGCAAGCTTGATGATGCCGATGATAGTGATAGCGAAATGACGCTATACCTATCTGGTTTACTGGATTGGAAACTGAGTACCACCACCAATTTTACCCAAGAGTTAACCAGTGAAGTTGGCGAAGATCTAACCATCACAAAATCGGTTACTGGCCTTAAAAGCCAAGTGGCCGGCAATCTAGCAATGAAAGTCACCTACACCATCAAACACACCTCTGAGGTACCTGATGATGTAGAGGAGATGGATACTGAAACTGCTGTAACACTGGTCTATAGTTTCTAAACAGTCTGCATTATTATCTGTATGGGTACGTGTAGAGTGTGCCCATACACTTCTCTTTATTTCTACACTCAAATACCACACTTAGATTTTGTGGAGTTTTTTAAATCAGGAGTTTTAAAACAAAAGCAAAAAAAGCTCTAAGTTGATAGCAATATGAACCTGGAAAGCCTATGAATTTGCCTACCTTACTCATACTACTCTTGGCCTTCAGCAGCCTGACTCACCTCAATGCTGAAGAGCTTCTACAAGCCGATATCGATAACGGTCAACGTATCTACCGTAACTGTTCTATCTGCCATCAACCTGAGGGGTGGGGCAGTAAAGATGGTTTATTCCCTCAAATTGCTGGCCAGCACCTTAGCGTTATCATCAAGCAGCTAGAGGATATCCGCTCGCACAAGCGCAACAATAAAATCATGGATCGATTCAGCGCAGAGGCCGAATTGCAAGGCGCACAAGATATTCTTGATGTAGCCAGCTATATAACCAACCTACCGATGACACAGGCAGGCGGTAAAGGGGGTGGCAAACAGCTAAAACATGGCGATGAGATTTACCGGCTCCATTGTCTAGTTTGCCACGGCAGATTTGCAGAGGGTGATGCTGAGAAAAAAATCCCACTCCTGGCCGGGCAACACTTCCTCTATCTTAAACAGCAATTTGAGGCCATTCGCACGGGTAAACGAGGCAATGGAGACCCTGAGATGATCCGGCGAACAAGAGATATCTCAATGGAGAGCACTGAGGCGGTTCTTGACTATATCTCTCGCCTGCCACCACCCAAAGAAAAAATAGCGCCAAGTGGCTGGAAAAACCAAGATCAGACCGACTACACCAAGGACCTTACACCAGGATTACAATTTTAGTGGCTACTCTGCTTCATTAACTTCTCTATCAGAGGGATAGCAGGTGGGACACGCTGGCTGTCTTTAAAGACATTTCGGATGATGGTGAGGTGGGTTCCAGTCACTTTGTAGAGGGGTACACCTGCTAAAGCAGCCGAATCTAATGAGACCAAACCATCGCCTAACTTTTGAATCACTTGTTGTGAAATTTGTTGAATCGTCTCGTTTAGTTTTTTTACCAGTTCTAGCTGTAGCGTCAATTGAGCCAACTCGTTCGTTGTCAGCAGACCGGCAATAATGACATATTCAGTCTCTGCTGGGTGGCGACGGCTGTTGAGCTGTGTAAGAAAAGGGCTACCTGGAATCAACTCCTCCCCTGCTTCACCATTTCCATCGACAAACCCACCTAACCAATGAAAATCACCCGAGAAAATTTGATCCCTAATCTCTGAAAAATAGCGGAAACGAGCCAACTCTGAACCAGCATTAGGTGTACCAACCATGATGAGCCGGTCAACCATCGGGCGCTGTTGTTGGCACTCAGTACAACTAAATTCTGGGTGGGTCAGCATCTCTCGACTAACCAAACCTCCCATGCTGTGAGCAATGATCTCGATATTAGAGCCCAGTTGCACCTGCCATTTAACAAGCGCTTGATAGAGCAGACGGGCTGACTCATGAATAGGCTGATCATCAGGGTATTCAAATCGCCAGATGTCATACCCCTGTTTAAGCAGTGCTGGCTGTAGATTCATCCACACCTTGCCGGGGTCATCTAAGCCATGAACCAGAACGATTGTTTTATTTTTACTATTTTGGCTAATAGAGTCTCTGCTTGATTGCTGCTTTAAACCAAAACGCGCCATCTGCTCAGCGTATGAGTGTGGGAAATGTTTCTGAACGAAGTTGTTGATAACATTGGGTTGCTGAGCAGCAAGCTGGCCAGAGAAAAGAGCCAAGCAGAGAACCACGAGTGCTGCCAGCTGCTTATCTAACCGCCAGCGGCCCACTTTTTTACAATCAAGTTGTCGGTTTTCTCTCGCCATAAGCCTATTATTTAGCAGCGGCTATTTAAATCAAGATACTTAGCAATCTGTTTAGCCGTTGGCTTTGCTAGATTTTGGACAATACCAAAACAGGGAACCGCAATTTCTGATCGTAGGGTTTGAATATTTTCAGCTGCAACACTCATTGTGGCATCAACATGGTTACCAACCCACCCTACTAACTTTCCCCC
>JAMOMH010000281.1 GCA_027068675.1 Sedimenticola sp. | reverse complement strand
TCAACCTGGTTCTCACCACCGATAACGAAGTGATTCACGGCACCATCAGTGATAAGGGGGCAACCATCGGCATCAATGCCCAATTAGAACTACAGCAGGGTGGCCGATATCAGATCAAGGGGAAAATTCAGCCAAAGCCAGAGACACCAAGCGACCTAAGGAGTGCACTAAAAATGCTTGGCCGCCCAGATCCCGCTGGGGCCATTACTATCGACCTATCTGGCAACCTATAATCACATACTAAGAAGCTCTCAAAAAATTGCGTAAAAGCGTAGGTTAACCACTTCTGTCAGCAAAATTTATTGATAACCTAGAAGAGCTCCAAGTTCCAGTTATGCGTTGGTATTATCCATCTGTTTGATACATTTTAAACACCCACCTTCTCCTTTTTGAACATTGTCAGATATCTACTGTGTCAAAGGAAATCCAACTTGACGCCAAGGTCAAAACCCTCTAACTTTCGATCTCTGTCATAGGTTTCAGGAAGCCGGTCAAATACCGGCACTGCCCCCGCAACGGTAGACGAGTTAAATGTTTACAATGGCCACTGCACATTGTGTGGGAAGGCGTAAACGTAGAAGTTATATGCTTCACTCGTGAGTCCGGAGACCGGCCTATGAATTAATACCTGATCTTGCGGTGGGCAATGAGATGGGTTGATTCAGTCATTCACTTCCATTATCTAGTGGCAGAATTGAACTCCCATCCCTAATCCTCCTGCAAGCTTGAATAGTAGAAGATTCGAGGATTAGCGATCAAAACAAACAGCAAAAAAGCAAGAGGCGTTGTATTCGCTGGCGTACAGTCAGGCTGCGGTAAGACCACCGCAACCTTAGCGCTGATGCAGTTTTTGCGCGCCCAAGAAGTCGCTATTGCACCCTTCAAAGCTGGGCCAGATTTCCTCGATCCTCTTTGGCATCAAGCCGTTACAGCGCGCATCTCTTACAACCTTGACACCCAGATGATGGGGCAACAGCAGTGCCAACAGCATCTGGCGGCGCATCATGACGCTGATCTTGCAATCATTGAGGGTGTAATGGGGCTCTTTGATGGGCGCAGTGGAGTGGGCGGTAAAGGTTCCACCCTAGATTTAGCACGTACAATAGATCTTCCTGTTATTCTTATTGTCG
>JAMOMH010000280.1 GCA_027068675.1 Sedimenticola sp. | reverse complement strand
AAAGCCGATATGCTAGCGGGGCTAACAGGGGCCGTAATCGTACTACCGCAAGGTATTGCCTTCGCAACTATCGCTGGATTGCCACCGGAGTACGGCCTCTACACAGCCATGGTCACGCCCATTATTGCTGCCCTTTTTGGCTCATCACTCCACCTAATATCTGGGCCGACAACAGCAATCTCCATCATTATTTTTTCAGCCGTGAGCAACCATGCTGAGCCTGGCTCAGCAGAGTTTATATCACTGGTACTCACCATCACTTTGATGGCAGGGGTCTATCAAACTGTTTTGGGATTAGCACGTTTAGGCACCCTGACAAATTTTGTTTCACACACCGTTATCATCGGTTTTACAGCAGGTGCTGCCATCCTGATTGTCACCTCTCAGCTGAAGAATATTCTAGGTATTGAGATACCGAAAGAGGAGTCAATTGTCGATACTTGGCTCTATTTATGGGGTGATATTAGCAGTACCAACCCCTACATATTTGGCATCGCCATAGGCACGCTGGCAACAGCACTTATCGTCAAGTGGCTAACGCCCAAACTACCTCATCTACTCATCGCTTTGGTGGTTGGTGCTCTAATGGCTCTGTTGATGGGTGCAGCAACTCATGATATCCAGCTTGTTGGGAAAATACCGGCTCAGCTCCCCCCCTTCTCCCTGCCCGATCTCTCACTCGCATCCATCAAAATGTTGGCACCGGAGGCATTAGCAGTTGCACTCCTAGGTCTTATTGAAGCGGTCTCAATTAGTCGCTCAATTGCCAATAAATCACATCAAAGGATTGATGCTAACCAGGAGTTTATAGGCCAGGGTTTATCAAATATTGCCGGCAGCTTCTTCTCTAGCTATGCCGGTTCTGGCTCTTTTACTCGCTCTGGCATCAATTATTCAGCCGGTGCAAAAACACCTCTATCAGCCATATTTGCCGCCCTTTTTTTGATGTTGATCATTCTGATGATCGCACCACTCACCGCCTATATTCCTGTCGCCAGTATGGGTGGCATCATTTTGATCGTTGCTTACAAATTGATCGATTTTCGCCACATTAAGCAGATCATCAAATACAGCACATCTGAGTCAGCCATTCTGCTAACCACCTTCTTTGCCACCCTATTTCTTGAGCTGGAGTTTGCCATCTACCTTGGTGTGCTGCTCTCACTGCTTATCTTCTTGGCCCGTACCTCAACACCAGAGATCATTACATTAGCGATGGATAATGAAGGGGAGAATGACCAGAAAAAATTGATCAATATACGTAAAAAACCACTCGTTGAGTGCCCTCAATTGAAGATTATCCGCATCGATATGTCTATCTATTTTGGCTCAATTAACCATATCCAGAACCGAATACATCAGATTGTGGATAAGGAGAAGGTTTGCCACATTTTGATCGTAGGCACGAGCATCAACTTTATCGACCTAAGTGGTAAAGAGATGCTACTCACAGAGGCAAGAAGATTGGAGAAGTTGGGCGGTGGATTATATTTCTCTGAACTCAAATCCTACATCTACAAGACTTTCATCAAGAGCCGCTTCTCATACAAAATTGGCACCATTCACTTCTTTGATAAGAAGCGTGATGCAATCACGGGTATCTATCGAAAACTTGATAAAGATATCTGTGCTGAGTGTAAGGCACGGGTATTTAATGAGTGTGACAAATAAATGGATCCATCAGCCTAAGGAAGCTCTAAATAGGAATAGGAACCTATTTGGACTATTGTAGTCTCTAATTTGCCAGCTCACTTACCTAGAAGGTTGTTGTAGTCACCTACTTTAAATGTTTAGTTCTAACACCCTCACTAATCGAATTCTCAGAATGGCTGTGGCCGCCCTATTCCTGCTCTCCAGCCAGAGCACAGTTTTGCATGCTGCTACGCTCTCAACCGTAGACCAATCAACCGCTCAAATAGAGTACCAACCTGAGGCGACTATTGAACTGCCTGATCTTGGCGCATCAGCCGACAATGTCCTCTCACCAGCTGCTGAACAGCGACTTGGCCGAGCCTTTATGAGCAGTGTTAGGGCGTCTGAAATTGTTATCAACGATCCCTATTTAAGCAGCTATATCCGCCAATTAGGCCACCAATTGGCGAGCAATAGTGATGCCGCTGGACGCCACTTTGAATTCTTTATGATCGACTCCGCCAGCATCAACGCCTTTGCTGGGCCTTATGGCTATATCGGCATCAACAGCGGCCTGATCCTATCAACACAAAGTGAGGGGGAGCTGGCCTCCGTTTTAGCTCATGAGATCGCTCATGTCTCACAGAACCATTTGATGCGCGCATTTGATACAGCCAGTCAGATGGGGCTGGCAACAGCTGCAATGATTTTGGCCGCCATTATTTTAGGCGCTGCAGGTTCACCTGATGCAAGTATCGCCGCCATTGCTGGTGCTCAGGCAAATATGGTTCAGCAGCAGATCAACTTCACCCGTAGCAATGAGAAAGAGGCCGACCATGTCGGTATGCAGATCCTCTCCAAGAGCCAGTTTGACCCCCGAGATATGCCCTCTTTCTTCAGCCGTCTTACCAAGGCTAACCGAATCTACGAATCTGGTGCTCCTGAGATATTACGTACCCACCCTGTTACCACCAACCGAATCGCCGATGCAATGGGTCGTGCTGATCAATACCCCTATCGCCAGCACCAGAGTAAATTGACCTACCATTTTGTACGTGCAGCACTAAAAGCTAAGAGCTTTCGCCAGCCTGAGGAGGCGGTGAGCCATTTTAAAGCCGTACTAAAAGATGGTCGATACCGAAGCCAAGATGGCGTTCGCTACGGCTATGCCATTGCGCTAACACGTAATCGAAACTATGCCGAAGCTGAAGAGCTACTGTCAGCACTCAAGAGTAAGCACCCCAATAATGTGGGCATCATCATCGCCCAAGCTGATCTACAGCATCAACAGCAGCAATATGATGCAGCATTAGCGATACTAGCCACAGGATTGCAGCAAAACCCCGATAACTACCCTCTCAAATTCAACTATACCGAGGTGCTATTAGCCTCAGGAAAAGCGGAGCAGGCTCTTGCAGAGATGGCCTCATTAATCAGCTGGCATCCAACTGATCCACCACTGAGGAAGCTCTATTCCCAAGTAGCAAAAAAGGCCGGAGCACGCATCACCGCTCGTGAACAACTCAGCGAATATTACTACTTGATGGGTGATATTGAACCTGCTATCCAGCAGTTAAGGCTTGCACTAAGTGACGAGAAAGATATCGATTATTACCAAGCAGCTAGAATTGGCGCACGCATGAAAGCCCTACAAATTGAGCTGAGTAGCCAGACAAAAAGATAACAATGAGACCGGTGCATCTGACAGAAGCTCAATAATTGGGTATTCTTGCCACCTTTCTGCAAAAACAGATAGAACATCAAACAACATAAATCTTATATCCATATTGGAGAGACCTATGAAGCACACACTCTTACGCATGATTTCAGCAGCAGCTATTATGCTCTCAATCAGCATCACAACGGCTCAAGCTGGCGTACAGGTGCTGATGCAGACCAGCCTGGGTGATATCAAATTAGAGCTAAATGATGAAGCGGCCCCAGGCACTGTCAAAAACTTTGTCTCATACGCGAATGAAGGATTTTTTGAAGGCACTATTTTTCACCGTGTTATCAAAGACTTCATGATCCAAGGCGGTGGTTTTAATGAAAGCCTACAACGTAAAAGCACCCACGCCCCGATCAAAAATGAGGCTAAAAACGGCCTGAAGAATCTACGTGGCAGCATCGCCATGGCACGTACAGGCGACCCTCACTCAGCCACGGCACAGTTCTTCATCAACCATAAAGACAACACCTTCCTTGACTACCCATCACGCGACGGCTGGGGTTACTGCGTATTTGGTAAAGTCACCGAGGGCATGGATATTGTCGACAAAATTGCAGCACAATCAGTTGGCACCTTAAACCGTATGCAAAATGTACCTAATGACCCTATTTTCATCACTAAAGTCACTATCATCGAGTAATTAATATGATCAAATTCAAAACCAACATGGGCGATTTTACTGTAGAGCTGGATGCTGAAAAAGCACCCATAACCTGTGAAAACTTCCTGCAATATGTCAACGATGGCTTCTTCAACGGCACCATCTTCCATCGTGTTATCTCAAACTTCATGATCCAAGGTGGTGGTTTTGAGCCAGGCATGGGCCAGAAAGAGACACGCGCCACCATCGAAAATGAGGCTAAAAATGGCCTTAGCAATGAGATTGGCACCCTCGCGATGGCTCGCACAGGCGACCCTCACTCAGCTACGGCACAGTTCTTTATCAACGTATCTAACAATAAATTTCTAGACTATCCAGGCCAAGATGGTTGGGGTTACTGCGTTTTCGGTAAAATATCTGAAGGGATGGAGACGATCGAAAAGATGAAAGCGGTTGCCACCACCATGAAGGCGGGCCACCAAGATGTACCGGCTGAAGATATCATCATCGAGTCAGCAACTGTTGTAGAGGCAGCCGAGTAACCGCGGCATGAAAGAGACGCTCTTCATCTCAGACCTCCATCTGAGTCCAGAACGCCCTGAGCGTGTTGAGCTGTTCCTCCGTTTTCTGGGCCACCGTGCCCAGCAAGCGGAGGCGCTCTATATCCTTGGCGATCTATTTGATGCCTGGATTGGAGATGACAACGAAACCGCCCCCATACCCACTATTTTAACCGCCATGCGCACACTAAAAGATAGCGGGTGCAAACTCCACATCATGCAGGGCAATCGAGATTTTCTACTGGGTGAAGTGTTCGCTGAAAAGGCTGCTGCAACTCTGCTGTCAGACCCAACGCTGATTGACCTCTACGGCACGCCAACACTGCTGATGCATGGTGATTTGCTCTGCACTGATGATGCTGCCTACCAGCAATTCCGTCAGCAGATCAGAAGCCCCACTCTCATTGCCGATTTCCTATCAAAGCCCATTCCAGAGCGAGTGATCGTTGCCAAAGAGATGCGCAAGCAGAGTGGTGATATCAACGCAGCTAAGAGCGGAGAGATCATGGATGTGAACCAGAAATCAGTTGAAGAATTCATGTTAGATAGTGGCGCTAACCTATTGATTCATGGGCACACTCACCGTCCTGACGAGCATGACATCGATCTAAATGGCACTCATGCCTGCCGCATCGTATTGGCTGATTGGTGCAATGATAAAGGCGAACTACTCTCAGTCAGCCGTGAAGAGATTAGCCGAGAGATGCTTTCACTGAGTTAGCCGTTAACACCAAACTACCACACTCACACCTATTGCCCTTCGTCACAAAACTAACCTTTTAAGAGCAAAATTACCCTCAAAAGAGATAGTAGATAGTGGAAGAGAGGCATTTAGGAATAAAAAAACCCGCCATTATTGATAATGGCGGGTTCTATATTTCTCTTCCAGTAAAGCATGGTTCCACTGGATGAACGCTTTTATTGGGGCAATTTAGTTGTATAACACTGTGATGAGGGGGAAGCAGCCAATAAATAAGAGATTTAAGCGCTCTTCTGCCTACCTCTTGCTATACCGAGGCCGATTAAACCTAAAGCAAAGAGAGTGATAATAGTGGGTTCCGGTACGCTGGTGACTGTTGTTTTGAATGCAAGGTCAGCAGAGAAGCTGCCAAAAAAGAAATTCCCATCTCCATTTTGGGAATAGCGTTGGCCACCTGCATAAGCATTGGTATAGTCCGTTTGCACGCTAAAACTTTCACCAATCGGGCTGTTAAGAACAAATGCAAACATATCTCCTGTAGCCACTGCAATATTAGCTGCACTGACATCAACACTAATAGTTGTCCATGCTCCCCCAGCGGTGTTAATAAGGCTGCTGCTAATAGTCGAGGTGGTGAGTGCATCGGCCATCAGTAATTCAGGTACACCACCGACAAGCGATCTTATATCAAACGATAGATCACCCGTGGTTCCACTCGTTTTCAAAACATTAAACTCGACCGAAGCGAGTGTACCTGTTACTCCAACC
>JAMOMH010000279.1 GCA_027068675.1 Sedimenticola sp. | reverse complement strand
CCCTAGCAATACCCTGCTAAATCCTACCCTACATTTGAATTCCACTCCTGGCTAGAGCCAACCATATTCGGAAATATGCTCAAGGTCTCCTCAGGGTTGATACCGAGAGTTGATTGTCGAGGCGTTATTTACAAAATGGGCTAGCTTAGATTGAACATTGAAAGGCTTAAAAATAGTGTCTCAAGGTGACTTCAATATAGTCATCTTGGCTCATGCCATACCCAGCATCGCTGATAGGTATCTGTTGCCAAAAGCGCCCTTGGAGTGATGCCTTCCAATCCTCCCCTAATCGGCGGCTCGCCTCTAAATTGATCATTCGGGCATCTGAATCAAGATCAAAAATAATGCCACCAAGAATCTCTAGACTCTGCACATCATTTGCAGTCCAGCGTAGTGCGAGAAAGAGGTCATTTTGAAATGGAGTGGGAGCCTCTCCATTGCGGTTGTCATAGAGATATTCACTGATCAGCCCAAGATCAGCACTGCTGTTAAAGATACCCACAAATGTCCCCTCAAAACCACCTGCTGCTGCAATGTAGCTCTCACCTTGTCCACGGCGTGAAATGAGCTCTAGTTTCCAGAGTTGGTTGTCTATTGTGGTCTGTATATCAAGACTGGTTTGGTTGATGAGATCATAGTAGGGGGTTAAAACAGGTTGGCTGCTGCTGGAGAGTTTGAAGCGTGGATCACGGCTGGTGCCGTAGAAGTGCGATAGGCCAATCTCCCAATCACCAAGGCTGTGTGACCAGCGGAGTGCGAGGTCAATATGCCGCGCTTGGTCAGGTGATTGGTAGTCAGCTTGGTCGATATCGACATGAGGGTGGCTCCGTAGCCGGCCATCTTCACTAGGAAATGTGCGCTCCCGAAAACCAGGAAGAATGAAGATATCGAATATGCCGATTTCACGCTCTAGTGAGAGTTTGATCATTGGCTGGCCTAGCTTCTGTTCACCATCTGGGCTTTCGATGAGGTCTGTTTGGTTGATGATATCGACTAAGTGAATTGACTCGGTGACACCCCAAAAGATGCGGCTTATACCTGCTTGAAGCTCCCATGTTTCAGCAGCATAGAGCCAGATCAACTCACGAATATCAGCATGGCTGCGCTGCTCATCGTGTTGATCCAGGCGGATGAATGGGGTGAAGGTGAGGCTCTGCTGGCCATCATCCCAATCGTGGAAAAACTCAGTTTGGAAGGTGGCTGATAGATTGCTGTCAGGCTGCCTATTTGATTGAGCCTCCTCAATGAAGGCTCGCCCCTCAATGGCAACCTCACTTGACCACTCTGCACCATTTGTCGTGAGCGGTAGTAGCAAAAGTAGTAGAGGGGTTAATGCTTTCACTTAGCGCGTTTTAGGCTATTACGGGTGAAGTCTGATGCTTTTAATCCGGTGCGGAATTTGTAATCTTTCCAGCTTAAAATGGTACTTTTCCCTGTTTGATGGTTGATCATCGACATGGTGTCGGCACGCCAATATTGACCAAGGTATTGTTGATAACCGCTAAAGGTGAGTGTCTTCATCAATGTCTTTTTTCGGTCATAGAAATCGATCTTGAAAGGGCGATACTCCGCTTTGTCGATCCAGATCACTTGATAGGTGTAACCGGAGTGAGGGTCAACAGGATCACGCTCACTGACAAGCATATCAACCCCATCCAGCTGCTCTTCACGCAGGAATTTGTAGCTATATTTCTCCACCTCCTGAGAGGAGAGATCTTCATAGGCAAACTCACTGCCCATAAAGGGGCCAGATTTGTTACGTGATGAGATGCGTTTGACTCGCTTTAGTGCGGGCAGATAGAGCCACTGATCATCTTGGCCTGTTTTGTGTGAAAAGGTGAGCATGGCGGTCCCCTTAACATCCCGTGGGCGGTTAAAGATGATCAGTGTTTTATCACCATCATCCTCCACCTCAAGTGCTTTGGTTCGCATGTGGCGGTTGCTCTCTTCGCCATGTTTGTTGCGTAGTTTCATCTCCATGCTTGCTTCGAAATTATCGAACCCGGTATCGCGGCGATCAACTTCAATGGCGATGGCTAGGCCTCTCTCTTCAGCTGTTTCAGCAAAAAGAGTGAGTGGCAGTAGCAGTAAAATTAAGAGCAGACTATTTCTCATTTTTTGACTCTCCAAATTTCATAATAATGGGCGGTAGAAGTAGAAAATCGGCAACTAGTGCAACAACGATGACGATTGCGGTCAGCTGGCCCATGCCTGAGTTGAGCTGGAAGTGTGATAGTGCCAGTACGCCAAAGCCCAATATCAGCACCAGTGAGGTGATGACGAGTGCTGTACCGACGGTTGAGAAGGCATAACGAACGGCATCTTCGCTGCTCAACCCCTGTTCACGCCGGGCGCGTAGGTATTTGCTAAGAAAATGCACCGTATCATCAACCACAATGCCGAGTGTCATACCGGTGACGATGGATAGGGCCATACCAACCTGCCCAACAAACAGCCCCCAGATGCCGAAAGCGACACCAATGGGGATCAGGTTGGGTAGTAGACTGAGTAGGCCAATTTTGAGCGATTTCAGGGTGATGACTAGGATGCCTGAGATGAGTATGAGTGCGATTACCGCCCCTTCCAAACTTGCGACAATATTGCGGCTGCCGATATGGGCAAACATGATTGAAGAGCCGGTGCCATCAGACTGTATCTCTGGTGCATTAGCTGCCAGCCATGCTTGGGCGTGCTCCTCCATCTGTAGCATCTCTTTACTTGAGACGCTCTCCATCGTGACAGTGAAGCGGGTGGAGGATTTCTTCACATTGATCTGGTTGTTGAGATCAAGCCCAAATGGCAGTGAGAACTCATAGAGCAGTAGATATTGAGCCGCTAGGTCGCGCTGATCAGGTAGTTTGTACCAGCTCTCATCATCACCGTGCAGGTTTTTGTTGAGCCGCTTCATGATATCGGTGATGGTATTGACGTGCATTACGCGTGGTTGTTGGCGGTACCACTCGGCAAATGCCTCAACTTTAGCCAGATAGGCGGGGTCGCTAACACCACCTGCTTCGCCGCTATCGAGAGAGTACTCAATCAGATAGATGCCGGTGAGGTGCTTCGTGGTGTAGTCAGTATCTTGGCGAAAAGAGATGCTCTCATCAAAATATTTAACAAACTCATCGTTGAGTTCGTTGCGTGGGATCATCGCAATACAGAAGAGAACCAGTATCCCCATTCCAATCATTAGCCGCTTTTGATGACGAATTACAAACTCAGCAAAATTGAGCATGATTTTATCGCCTCTACTCTCACCTTTGAAAGCATGTGCTGGCAGCATCATCATCAAGGCGGGTAGTAGGGTGATGGAGAAGAAAAAGGCGAGCATTACTCCCATTGCGGACATATTGCCGAGGTTTCGAAAGGGTGGGATTTCACCAAAGTTCATGCTGAGGAAGCCGATGGCGGTGGTTACAGAGGTGAGGAAAATAGGTGTCAGATTGATGCGTAGGCTCTCCAGCATAGCCGCCTGTTTGTCCAACCCTTGATGCAGCTTGTGTAGATAGTTGACTAGAATATGTACGCAGTCGGCGATAGCTAACGTCATAATAACGATAGGCACCATGACGGTGGGTGGTGAGAGTTTGATGCCTACATAACCGGTCAGGCCCATTGTGCCGATGATCGTTAAGATAATCACCACCAGCGTGGCAAATGTGCCAGGGATGGAGCGCAGCATGAGGTAGAGTGTGATGAGAATAACTAGCAGCATCAAAGGGTAGAGCGTCTGCATATCTCCCTGAGAGGATTCAGGGAAACTGGTGTTCATCATAACAATACCCGTTAGTCTTATCTCAACTGTGGGGTGTTTTGCCATGATATCGGCGGCTAATTGGCGAACCGAGGCGGCAATTATAGGCACCTCATCTAATGCTTTTCCAGGCAGTTGAATGGTGACATTCACGCCTGTTACTGAGGCGTCGGGTGAGATGAGCCGGTGCAGTAGTAGAGGCTCGTTGATTGCAATCTGCTCCGCCTTAGCAAACTGCTCTTCTGATAGGGTTTTAGCGTTGTAGATGAGATCTTCAACAATCAGGTCATCACCTTCAGCGTAGGTGTGTTGATAGTTGGTGATTGAGTCGACCCGCAGAGAGAAAGGGGTCTGCCATGCCGCTTGGGTGAGCTCTTCGATGGCTACTAAGGCTTCACGGCTAAAGACCTTGCCATTTTTTGGCGTGATGACAAACAGCACATTGTCGTTATGGGCGTAGGTGTTTTGTAACTGCTCAAAGGCCTGAAGCTGAGGATTATCCTCGCTAAAGAACATGCGGTAATCATTATTAAATTGCAGTAGTGAGAGACCGCTTCCCATTATTGCAGTCAGGATGATACTGGCTATTAGGACAAAATAGCGATGTGCCAGAATAGATCGAAAAAAGCGCTCCTGCATTGAAAGAGTCCCTCTACTGAGTTAGGTGATGATAAAAAGAGCTTTATCGTCCTAAAAGTTGGCTATTGTTGAAGATGTTCCCTGCCGACTTAAAGGCGATGCTCAAGCAACATTAGTACATGCAAATATAGTTGTCTGTGGCGGGGAATTATCAACCTAAATAGCTGATATTGCTAGTAGTTAGTTAGGTTTCTGTTAAGTGGAGCCTCTGCTGCCAATCTGCATGTTAAAAAAATTAAATGAGTGGTCACTAAGTGAGGTCTCAACTGATCTCACGGAGAGTGTCCAAGAGGGTGATATTATTGACATCAAGCTGTTTTGATCAGCTATTAATGCAGCTGTTTAACATTGCACTAGCGGCATTTGATAGCGTGCGTTGTTTGTGTGTGACGGCACCGAGACGACGTGAAAGGGTGATGCCATCAATACAGAGTGAGACCAATCCTGCATTTTTTAGCATGCGTTCAGGTAGTAGGCTCCAACCAAGCCCGATGCCACACATTGTCTTCAATGTCTCTAAATAGTTGGTACTCAGCCCACAATGGATCTGCCCATTTGCCTTCTTGATCGCCTGCTCAAGAATTTCACGGGTATAGGTGCCGCGCCCTGGTAGTACGGCGGGGTATTGTAGTAGAGACTCCATATCAACCTCATCTTGCAGGGCCAGCGGATGATCACTGGCGACAACAACATGCAGAGGGTCTTGCCAGAATTTGATTTGCCGGAGTTTGCTTGGGAGTTCGTTGGGTAGCGTGATGACGGCCAGCTCCAACTTGCCCTGTTTGACGGCTGCACAAGCACTCTCTGAATCCATAAACTGGATATCAAGCTGCACCTTTGGATAGTCTGCACTGTACTGTTTCAGGATATCGGGTAGACGATGTAGACCGATGTGGTGGCTGGTGCCCATTGCCAGTAGGCCACTTACCTCACCGGAATGGTTGGTTACTACTCGCTTCAGATCACTGATCTCGATGATCAATTTTTTAGCGCGGGGTAGCAGTGCTCGGCCCGCATTGGTTAGTGTGGCTTGTCGACTAATTCGATCAAACAGCAGTACATTAAGCTCACTCTCCAGAGCAGATATCCGTTTGCTCACGGCAGGCTGTGTTAAAAAAAGCTCTTCAGCTGCCATAGAGAAGGAGCCAGACTCAGCTACCTGAATAAAAGCTTTGAGGTTATTGATCTCCATACTATTCCTTTGTGGAATGGAAAATATAAAAAATATGAATTTGTTTTATATATCACGCCTCTCTATTATTTGCACATCAAATTTAAGTTAGACAAAGGAGCCGATCATGGGCGCAAGAACACTCTACGATAAACTTTGGGATGCGCATGTTGTGCGTTACGACGAAGATGGTACGGCACTGCTCTATATTGATCGGCAGTTGGTGCATGAGGTGACTTCGCCGCAGGCCTTTGAAGGGTTGCGTATTGCAGGCCGTAAACCGTGGCGTACAGAGACCAATTTGGCCACGCCCGATCACAATGTACCCACGACCGATCTGGAGAAGGGCATTACCGATCCGGTCGCTCGCCTACAGGTTGAGACGCTCGATAAAAACTGTGATGACTTCGGTATCACCGAGTTTAAACGCGGTGATCAGCGCCAGGGGATCGTACATGTGGTTGGCCCAGAGCAGGG
>JAMOMH010000278.1 GCA_027068675.1 Sedimenticola sp. | reverse complement strand
CTTTCCCCTCATGGGTAAAACCAAACTCATAGACCATATACTTCATCTCAGGATTATCAGTGGGGTTAAACAGGTTGAAGATACCAATTGTCGCCTTAATACCGGTTCCAAATGGTGTGAAATCGATAGTTCCTGCGATGCTACCGCTATGTTCTGGGTCACTAATAAAGCGTTCCATATCCTCAATTCTGATGGTCGCATGCATCGCTAAAATATCACCTGCCGCCCTACCCTTTTTGGCTCCTTCTGCAGGATCATCAACACCCAGCGAAAAACCACCAGCCATGGTCTCAGAGAAAGTAACACCCGCCGAACCTAAAACAGCACTCATCTCATCCAACTCATCTATCTCTACTTTAGGAGGGGGCGGCCAATCTTCACTATAACCGAGCGGATAGGTGGTCTCCAGCCCCTCAGGTATCTCAATGATTTTCTCTTTTGAGTTTAAGAACCAAGACTCAAAATGGTCATCAAGGCTACCCTCAAAAGTGGGCAGAAAAGCCGTAATCATCGGTGTTTTTGCTACATCAAGATCCTTAAGCCAAGCGACTCTAGGGTGATCTCCAATAATCAACTGTGCCGTCTCTTTATTTTTACGACCCCATGTAAAACCCAATTTGGTTTTAACGTAGATGTATGATTTCACCAGCATGCCACGGAAAGCACAGTAGTTCACGGCACCGATATTAACAGGCAGCCCCACTTTTTCAGGTTTAGGAATCACCACTTTAACCGCGAGTTCACCATCAAGGTCATACTGTGCGCTCACTGTTTTCTCTTTAATGATGAAGTTAAGGCTCTGCTGATGTTTTGGCATACCCCATATACCACGCCCCCCTTTGACAGATATCTCTGAACTTACCGGCAGATCAACAACATACTGCCCCGTATTGAAGGTTTTCATAAAAATAGCAGGCAGCAGGCGGGGAGCCGGTTTTTGTCCATGGGTGCAGGCGATACCGATGCTGTATTCGATATATTTGCCGATATCGGTATTTCGGTAGTTGATAATACTCAGCACCAATAGAGCACGACCATTAAGCAGGCGCAGTGGGTGTAGTTCATCACCAGCCAGATATTTTTTCGCCTTTTCAGCATCAATTGAGTAGACCGAGATAAATGCCGGTGAGTCAGTGCTGTTTACCGGTAGCAGATAGGAGATACCATCAACCCGTGCATAGCGCCCCGCCAACCGTATAACTCGTTTTTTTGCACTCTCAAAAAACAACATCAGTTATCTCCTCATTTTTGGGCGATATTTTAAAGGGCAAACTCACTTCTCAAGCTCTGCCAACATATAGGGAAAAACATCATTAACTGCATTTTTACCCATAAACATGCAGAGATGACCATAGTTTTCTATGATGCGTAACGAATGGAAATTGGGACGAATACAGTTAAAGTGTTCAAAGGTCTTCTGTTGGCTTTCAGGCAGAAAGCAGACATTCTCTCTCCCACTAAAAAAGGCAAACCGTGCTTCTGTTTTAGGTATCGCTTCAACAATATCGGTCGGTAATTTAGGGTTGTTATCGATAGCAAGCAGATGCCCTTTATTGATGCTTCTACTCATTTGGGTAAAAAATTGCATGGGTAAAAAACCAAACTCATCACTTAACCAACGGTGGGTTTCACTATTGAGATTTTCATGCCGCCACAATGTAGGGTGGCCAGAGCCATAGATAAAACTGGTATGTTTACAGACGGTGTTATCACACTCATGGTGAGTCAGCTCAACTAAAAATTTGATCGCTTTGGCAATAAATGTTGCTGGTTTTTTTGCCCATTGAGGGTTCATATAGGCGGTAAAAAGAGCAACAAACTTCGGTGCAACATTAATTTTTAATTTAGAGAACCATGGGACAACAGGGTGTAGCGAGACAGCATTGCTGATAATGGTATCCACTTGCGGCACCAAACCAGCAACCGCAGACATCATGAAACTCGTCGAGCCTTGGCAGTGAATGATCGCTTTGATTGATGTGGCTCCAGTCTGCTCTATCACCTTCTCGACTGCTTTTGGGTGATCAAACATGGCAGCTTGATCTAAGGTCCATGGATTGGGCTCTACATCCATGCTGGCTCGCCAGTTCTCCAGCCAAATGTCATAGCCATGACGGGTGAGATATTCAACAATATTGACCTCAACTGGCGCTAAAAAAATATTGGCGCGAACACCAGCACCATGAACCAACAGCACAGGTCCCTTGGTAGGAGGTTTTTCACAAATGGCATGGAGAAGATTGAGCGGCATACCATCACCAGCAGTAAATTCAACCACCTCAAATTGGATAGGCCTCTCTGTCATGTTTGAATCTCCTGAAACTATGCTATGAATTTATGCAGTTTTGAGCCTCACTTAAAATATGACGGAGGCCTACCTAGGGAGATCCTGAACAAGTCATGATTGTTTTATACTGGCTGGAATTACCCCAATTTGTCCCGAGGATCGCCATAATAGAGCGATTATTACCGCTCACTTTGAAACAAATCGGAACAATTTCATCTCAGCCTAAGTTTCAGCTGAGCTTTAGCGAACCTTATACTTTAGTGCAACCAAACTTATTCAGAGCTTCCCTAGATCGAATAGGATTTAAAGTAGGACATAGTAATCCCAGAGGGGGTTATAAGAAAGGCTCTGCTACAAAAAAACAGCACAAACTAAACAACCACCGGCTAAAGCCGGTCTTGGTTTAAACCTTTAATGATGGAAATTATAGCAATCGGACATATCTCATCCTCTAATAGATACGATACCCACCGTGATTACGGCGACTGATGGCATCCAGACACCAGAGGCCGGCTAAAAAGCCTAGAAACAGTGTTGCTGCACCTATATAAAGCAGCCATGTAAATGGCACCGTATCTTGATTGGCCTTTTCAGCAGCTGAGAGGTTGGTTAATAAGGTTCCTTGCTCATTGTTTAGTTTTTTAATTGTGGCTATATTTTTCTCAGACTCCCTTTTTACATGGGTCAGCTGCTGCTCAAACTCGGTCGCCTGCTGCTGAGCCAAGAGTTGATCCTCTTCTGCTTTCTCAACTCGTTGAGTGAGTGATTCAACCTCAAGCCCCAGCTTTGCAGCTATAAAGCTGGGTGGAACTTTATCAACTAAAAAACCCAGTTTTGTCCAACCAATTAAGCCATCTTCTGTCTCAACTTGGGCGTAAAACTTGGTGCGGTTTAGCAAACTAAGTTTGTCACCGCTGGTCAGTAAGCGCAGCTGCTTTCCGCCATTATTGGCCTCTTCATAGAGAGCAAGGCGAAGTTTATCAGTCACATAATAGGTCTCAGCTAAGGCGGTGTTGAGTAGTGTTGCCAAAAACAGGCTACAGATAAGTATGATTCGTGGCACGTTGCATTGTCCTCTGGGAGAGTTAGCCTGATAGTAACCGCTCAATGTTAAACAGTTGGAAATATTGTTGCTAGGCTATGATGCGATTCTCACAACCGCTATAGATTAATCTAAGATGTTGCATAGTCACAATGTGGCTAACAGCCTCTCTAGCTTCTCCTCATCTAGGACTTCAACACCTAGTTTCTCCGCCTTGGCTAATTTTGAACCGGCATCAGCTCCGGCAACTAAATAATCAGTCTTTTTAGATACGCTACCTGCCACTTTGGCCCCTAGTGACTGTAGCTGCTCTTTGATCACTGAGCGTGGCCGACTGAGGGTGCCTGTTAGAACAAAGCTCTTATCAGTAAGTGGAAGCTGGTCTGCCGCTGCCTGCTCAATGGCAGGCCAGTGGACACCGGCATTTTGCAGCGCTTTTACTACCTCAAGATTATGGGGCTGTCGGAAGAAGGCGATGATATGTTCAGCGACGATAGGCCCAACATCTGAGACAGTTTGTAAACGCTCTTGATCAGCCTCTCTTATCGCCTCAATTGAGCCAAAGTGTAGGGCCAGTGAGCGGGCTGTCGCCTCTCCCACCTCTCGGATGCCTAGGGAGAAAAGAAAGCGTGGCAGGGTCGTTAGTCGGCTCTTCTCGAGTGCATCGAGTAAGTTTTGTGCCGATTTTTCTGCCATACGCTCCAGGCCAGCAAACTGATCGAGGCTGAGGTTAAATAGGTCAGCAGGTGTGTGGATCAATGATTTATCAACCAGTTGATCAACCAATTTATTACCCAGCCCTTCAATATCCATCGCTTTGCGGGAGGCAAAATGTTTGATCGCCTCTTTGCGTTGAGCGGGGCAAAATAGCCCACCGCTACAGCGTGCAACTGCTTCACCCTCCAGACGTATCACCTCAGATTGACACTCTGGGCAGAGAGCTGGCATTGATATTTTTTTGGCATCAGCAGGACGTTTAGAGAGGACAGAACGAACAACTTCTGGAATGACGTCCCCTGCCCTACGGACAATAACAGTGTCATCAAAACGGATATCTTTGCGCTGAATCTCATCCATATTATGCAGTGTGGCGTTACTGACCATCACCCCTGCCACCTGGACAGGTTCAAGACGCGCTACTGGAGTTAATGCACCGGTACGCCCCACTTGAAAATCGATCCCCACTATACGGGTCGTCTCCTCTTGGGCAGGAAATTTCCAGGCAATAGCCCAACGTGGGGCGCGTGAGACAAAACCGAGATGCTGCTGTTGTTGCAGGTCATCAACTTTGTAGACAACACCATCAATATCATAATCAAGCCCATCACGTCGCTTGGCGAGCTGTTGATAGTAGTCGTGGCATGCGCTAATGCCGCTTAGTTGCTTCAACTCAGGCGAGATACGCAGCCCCCATTGGGCTAGTAGCTGCATGCTTTCATAATGACTCTTGCCGAGCTGACCACCTTCAACCAGACCAAAGCCATAACAGTAGATAGCAAGAGGACGGGCTGCGGCTATCTTTGGATTGAGCTGGCGTAGGCTACCTGCGGCGGCATTTCGTGGGTTGGCAAACCCCTTTTCACCTTGTTGTCGAGCACGCTCATTGAGGCGGTTGAAGCCCGCTTTTGGCATAAAGATTTCGCCGCGCACCTCGAGTCGTTTTGGGTAGCCACTGCCGGTTAAATGCAGCGGAATGGTTGGAATGGTACGGATATTTTGTGTCACATCCTCGCCCACTTTGCCATCACCCCGTGTTGCTCCACGCACCAGTAGGCCATCTTCATAGAGTAGGCTGATCGCTAGGCCATCTAGCTTGGGTTCTGCAATGTAGTGAACCTCATCGGTTAGCTCTAGGCGCTCACGTACTCGACGGTCAAAATCGGCAAACTCCTGTTGGTCAAAGGCGTTATCAAGAGAGAGCATCGGTACGGGGTGTACCACCTCAGAGAAGGCATCTAGCGGCTCTGCTCCAACACGTTGAGTGGGAGAGTCCGTTGTTAATAGCTCGGGGTATTGTGCCTCAAGTGCCTGCAACTCACGTAGCAGCTGGTCATAGGCAGCATCGGTGATTTCAGGGTCATCCAATGTATAGTAGCGGCGGTTGTGGTACTCAATCTCTTTACGAAGTGACTCAGCTGTGGCTCTATATTCAGCTGATAGCATCATAGCCGTTTACTAGCTAACTGAACCTGCCGTTGATGTTCTAAAATCTCACCACGGGTGTGTTCAATAGTCTGCTTGGTGAGTACACTGTGGGTTGCATCCTGTAGCTCACCATTAAGCTGTTCGGCCATTTTTTTAGCGGTGGAGACCATCTCATCATAGATCACCAATCCTGGCTTTGATGCTGGGAGTTGTGCAAAAAGGGCTAGACCTGGGGTGGAGAATTGATCCATCTTTTTAATTGGAAAATCGCCTGGCTCGACTAAGCTGGCCATGCTGAAGAGGGGGTGTTTAGAGTGCGACTCATTGTAGTGAAAAATCTGCATGTCACCATGCTGTAAACCACACGCCTCAGCTGCCAGCAAGATAGCCTCACCAGCAAATGATTCTGTCTGTGAAATGATCATGATTTGTAGAATTTTTTGCGGCAGATCACTATTAGCTAGAGTGGCCATCTCCGTTTGCTCTTCAGAAAATAGCTCTTGCTGATCTTCTCGCTCTAGTGGTTTTGTAGAGAACTCTACTTCAGCCTCAAGTGGGGGTTCAACCT
>JAMOMH010000277.1 GCA_027068675.1 Sedimenticola sp. | reverse complement strand
ATCATTATTACCTGCCCACATAATAAAGAATGAGGGCTGTTGGACTGCGGCATCAGCGATCATTGATGATGCATCACTTGATGCAAACCGAGAATAGTATGGGTTTGCAAGCCCTGCAGATACGCCAGCGTTATTTCCTAAGCCAGGGACTCCAAGGTGAAAAGACTTTGCACCGGGAACTCCCATATTATTGAATGAACCGGTTAACCTATTATTAACCTCAGTTGTAGGTGGGTAATCAGTGGTATCTAGACGCTCAGGGCCTTTAGGGTCAAGGTTTGTAGGAGGGTTTTTTGGCTCAGCGTTAAGCACATATCTATTACTAAATTGGTCAGGCTCATCAGTGTCTATTACAAGGATGGTTCCATCCTTTAGCAACCCACCATGGTTGTCACTAACCAATGGTTGGTTAAAATTTCCACCTCCTACTTTGGCAAATTGTTGAGCCAGGATTGCAGGGTAGGAGTTGTTCTGCCCATCTAGATAGAGCGCGCCATCTGAATAACCTGCTGTCAATGAGTCACCGATGGTGACAAAAGTGGTGAAATCGGCGCTGCCACTACTGTGTGAAGATTCACCAACAGGATTAGAAAAATCTGATGAGGTATTACAACCTGCAATAGCAAGACTGAGGAGAGATAGGCCTGTTAACTTAATTATTCTGTTTTTCATGGTCTCATACTCCTCAGTATCTGTAGTTAAGGCCGAAACCCAAAGCATGAACAGTGGATTTATATTGGCCACCAAAAGATGCGCCACCATCTAGGTGATCATAGGAGCCATCAAACTCTTTAAACCTCAAATAGAGGTATGAAAAATCAAGATCAAGGTTTTTAATAACCCCATAAGTGAGACCAGCAGTAAATCCTGTGGAATCATTACGTGGGGTTTCTGGTGCGTAGTAGCCATTTCTTATAGGTGAATTATCGAAGTAGATACCACCACGAATGGTTAAATTACTCCTGATAGCATGCTGAATACCAAAACGGTAGATATTGGTATCTCGGTAGTTACGGGCATTGCTTGAATCTGGAATGGCCTCATTGGCAAAATCGATATCCAGACTCTTATAAGCGCTCCAGTAGGTGCGGTTGATATCAAAAGCGATGGTTGTTACAGGTGTCATATCGTATGCGATACCCACTGTTAACTCAGCAGGCAGTACAAGGTCAGCGTCAAATTTCCCATTGGTGTAGGTTGCCAACATTGAGCTAGGGATGCTCTTGAATTTCGCATCTTGGCCTCTTGCTTTCATGGTGACTTTAGAGCGGTAGCTAATGCCAACTCTAAGTTTATCGATGGGTTTGGCCAAAAAGCCGATGTTATAGCCCCATGAGCTGATACCTTCAGCGTTTATAGTTACATTTGAACGCTCACCATCACTACCAACCAGTAGTGGTGAAGAGCTGAGGTTACGATTTAACTCAACGCTGCCATTGACATAATTGATACCAAAACCAACGCTGTATTTGTCATCTATTTTGTAAGATATCGTTGGTTGAACGTAGATGGTTTTAAGTGAAATCTCATTGAGCAAGTGTGAACCGGCCCAATTTTTTTCCCACTTAACCGTGTTGCCATAAGGAGTGTAGATGCCTAATCCATATGCAATCTGATCACTGTATTTTCTTGAAAAATAGAGGTTAATAGGGGTGCCTATGGGATTGTCTGTTTCCGCTACGGTACCGGTCTCTTCATTTTGATATTTACCGACACTATTAATTAGTGTGACACCTGCCGATATGTCAGCCTTGCTCTCTAGATAAACCATGCCAGCCGGGTTAAAGAAGACCACTTCAGAGCTATCAGTCATTGCGACACCCACATGCCCCATACCGGTAGCTTTCTGTCCTTGAAGGGCAACGCGATAGCCTCCTGAAAAAGCAGTTGACGCAATGCACATACCAACGGTTACCAGAACTATTCTTTTCATAAGCATATCGTTCGCTATATAGAGATTCAGAGTATGGGGTGTTTTTCTACCACACTTTAGATGGAGCCGTCATTGTTTTAGCTAATTTGTTACAAAATAGCACTCTAAAGATCAACTAATCCTGATAATTTTCAGCTTAATAATCTCGCCACTTGTCATCTGTCTGGCGCTTCCTGTATCTTTCTCTCTATGCGTCTTGAGAAGATAAAACTGGCTGGTTTTAAATCCTTTGTCGATCCGACTACGGTACACATGCCTAGCAATCTGGTAGGTGTTGTTGGGCCTAATGGTTGCGGTAAATCCAATGTGATTGATGCGGTGCGCTGGGTGATGGGTGAAAGCTCTGCCAAAATGCTGCGTGGTGAGTCGATGGCTGATGTGGTCTTCAACGGCTCTACAACGCGAAAACCTGTTGGAACAGCCACCGTTGAGCTGATTTTTGATAACCATGATGGCGGTGCTGGCGGCCAATATGCTAAATATAGCCAAATCTCGGTCAAACGACAGGTCTCTAGAGAGGGCCAATCGAGTTATTTCTTAAATAGTGTTCGTTGTCGTCGCCGTGATATCACCGATCTTTTCCACGGTACTGGGCTAGGCCCACGCAGTTACTCCATCATTGAACAGGGGATGATCTCGCGTTTTGTTGAAGCGCGTCCTGAAGAGTTGCGGCTTTTTCTCGAGGAGGCCGCCGGCATCTCTCGCTATAAAGATCGTCGCCGAGAGACAGAGAATCGAATCAATCATACTCGTGAGAACCTTGACCGGCTTAATGATCTGCGTGAAGAGGTGACCAAACAGCTGGCACACCTAAAACGACAAGCTGCTACTGCCGAGCGCTATCGGCAGCTAAAACAGAAGGAACGGCGCACAAAAGCAGAGCTATTGGCTCTACGTTGGCAGGCACTGGATGATGAATCGGTTCATCATATAAAGAGTATCACTGAGCGTGAAACGCTGGTTGAATCCTCACTGGCTCAACAGCGTAAAATTGAGGCTGAAATCGAGCTGTCACGCGAGAAACAGAGCGAAACACACGACCAGTTTAATGCCATCCAAGGGGACTTTTACGCCATTGGTGCAGAGATCAGCACACTCGAACAGACGATTCAATTTGCCCGTGATCACCGCCGCCAGCAAGAGCAGGATCTTGCCAAAACTGAGCAGGCGTGGCAGCAGGCAACCCATCATAGCGAGCAGGATCAACGAAAGCTGACCGACCTCAACCAAACGCTGGCTGAAGATGAACCCAGGCTGCAACAGACTCGCCAGTTAGAGCAGGAGGCAAGTGGCAAGCTGGATGCGTCAGAACTACAGATGCAGAACTGGCAGAGTGAGTGGGATCGCTTTAACCAACAGGCGACCCAGCCTGCTCAAACTGTGCAAGTTGAGCGTTCACGTATCAATCAACTGGAGCAGCAACTTGAGAGTCATAAACGCCGCTCTGATCGCCTTGATGAAGAGTTTTCTCAACTGGCAGATGCAGGATTAAGTGAAGAGATTGTAGAGCTTGAGCTACTTGCTGAGGAGTCTCTGGAGCATGTGGAGCAGCAGCAACATGATCTCAATACTATTACCCAGCAAATCCGCCAGCAGCGTGAAAATAACAGCCAAATCACCCAAACACTCAATAGCCTAAGAGCGGAGTTGCAGCGAGCTAATGGCCAATACGCCTCACTAGAGACGCTACAGCAGGCGGCTCTAGGCAAACAGAGGAGTGATATTACCCGTTGGTTAGAGCAGCATAATCTTACCCAGGCGATACGGTTGGCTGAGCAAATTGAGGTGGAACCCCGTTGGCAACGAGCAGTTGAGGTGGTTTTAGGCCACCATCTCCAGGCAATCTGTGTCGATAGTGTCGATGAAATTTCCCAACAGAGTCTCAATAGCTTACAGAAAGGGAGGCTAACACTCATTGAAAAGAGCACGGCACTCCCCCCTCACAATGAAGAGATGCTAATAAGTAGGATCAAATCTAGCTGGTCTCTAACCAGCATTATGGGTCACATTTGGCTGGCAGATGATTTAGAGCAGGCAATAGAGAGACGATCTCAGCTCAATGAGGCTGAGTCAGTCATCACCCCTGATGGGGTTTGGTTGGGCCACAACTGGCTGCAGTTGGTACGGGATGATGATGAAAAATCGGGTGTACTGGCTCGTAAGCAGTTACTAAAAGAGCTAGAAGGGAGGCGTGAAGAGCTGACCATTCAGAGTGAAGATTCAGCTGAGCAGCTGGCGGTAGGGGAGCAAACACTCAAAGAGGCAGAGCAACAGCGAGACCGGCAGCAGCAACACCATAATGAACTGAACCGTAAGCTCTCAGAGATTCATCAAAGTCTTAGTGGCAAATGTGCTAGAGCAGAACAATTAGCCCATCGGCGTAAAAAAATAGTCAAGGATAAACAAGAGGTTGCAGAACAAATCGAAACTTGTTTCGAGAGTCAGGAGGAGGCGCGTCTAGAACTGCATACCGCTCTTGAGGATATGGAGAGCCTCGCCTGTCATCGTGAAACATTGGTTAAACAGCGCGATGAGCTGCGTGAGAGCCTCACCACCATTCGCCAGCAGAGCAGTGAGCAGCGCAATCGTGCCCATCAACTGGCGCTACAGATTAGCACTATGCGCAGCAGCCGTGATGCCATCAAACAGAACCTACAACGCACCCAGCAGCAACTTGAGCAGCTGGCTGATCGTCGAGAGGAACTATCACTCACGCTGGAGGAGCATGAGGAACCACTGCTGATTCAATCTGAAGAGCTTGAACTAAAACTAGCTAGGCGTATCGAGGTTGAACGAGCCTTGGCAGAAGCAAGAAACACGCTTGAGGTGATCGACAAAGAGCTGCGTGAATTAGAGAAAAAACGACACACCGCTGAACAGAGGGTACAGGAGCACCATGCTCTATTGGAGCAGGCACGTTTGGCACATCAAGAGATCAAAGTGCGTGCTCATACGATTAATGAGCAGCTGAAAGAGAGCAAGTTTGAGGCAGATGAGCTATTGAGTGGCCTGCCTGATGAGGCCAATATCAAACTATGGCAGCACCAAGTGGAGCGACAGGCGGCTCAGGTTCAGCGCCTTGGGCCGATCAATTTAGCGGCGATCAGTGAGTATGAAGAGCAGTCAGAGCGCATGACCTATCTGGATAAGCAGTACACTGATATCACCAACGCACTAGAGACATTAGAGAATGCCATCCGCAAGATAGACCGTGAAACCCGCACGAAATTCAAGGAGACCTTCGATAAGGTTAACACCGGTCTACAGGTGATGTTTCCCAAGCTCTTTGGGGGTGGCCATGCCTATCTACAACTGACGGGGGAAGATCTGCTTGATACTGGCATCTCAGTGATGGCTCGCCCACCAGGTAAGCGTAACGCCAGTATCCACCTGCTCTCAGGTGGTGAGAAAGCGTTAACTGCTGTGGCGTTGGTTTTCGCTATCTTCAAACTCAACCCCGCCCCTTTCTGTATGTTAGATGAGGTGGATGCCCCTCTTGATGATGCCAATGTTGGTCGCTTTTGTGAGCTAGTAAAATCGATGTCTGAGCATGTCCAGTTTATTTTTATCACACACAACAAGATCACCATGGAGATTGCCCATCAGCTCACGGGTGTTACCATGCATGAGCCAGGAGTTTCACGCCTTGTAACGGTTGATGTGGATGAGGCTGCCCAATTGGCACTCACTTGATTTAACCTATTCCAACCACCTTTATAGATGAGATATAAGCTTTAATTATGGACTCAGGAACACTTCGACTGATTCTCATAGCCGCTGGCGTACTTCTGCTGGCAGGCATCTACTACTTTGGTCAGAAAAAAGGGCGGCAGGAGAGACCTCAAGCTGAAGAGTGGCAAGATGATCAACAGCCTGAAGCTGACGCTATAGAGGTGACAGAGATAACGGAAGAGGAGGAGCCTTGGGTTGCAGCAACAGAGACCTCTGATAAGACGTTGTTTGAGCAAGCGCTAGAGCCGTTTGATAAGGTTGAACCCCCACTTGAGGCTGAAGTAGAGTTCTCTACAAAACCACTAGAGCGAGAAGATCAGCAAGAGCTATTTTCTGAAGAGCAAACGGAGATGGCCACTCTAGCTAATAGTGATCTGCCGCA
>JAMOMH010000276.1 GCA_027068675.1 Sedimenticola sp. | reverse complement strand
GTTAGGGATGGGCGGTGGTTATTATGACCGCACCTTTGCTTATCTCAACCAGCGCCACTTTTGGCGTAAACCGATACTGATTGGCATCGCACATGAGTGCCAGCGAGTGGCAAACCTAGAGCGTGAGGCGTGGGATATACCGCTGGATGCTGTGGTAACGGAAGAGAAGATCTATATCCCTAACTCTGAATAAGTCCTGATTAGCTTGTTCCTGCAAAAATTTGGTAGGCTGGATTATCACTCTCCTCCCAATAGGAGTAACCCAACGTATCTAGCGAGGCTTGGAAATCGCCAATCTCCTTTTTTGGCACCTGGATTCCAAGTAGCACACGGCCATAGGCAGCACCATGATTTCGATAATGGAAGAGTGAAATATTCCAACGCTTGCCAAGGCTACTAAGAAAATTTAGCAGTGCACCTGGGCGCTCAGGAAACTCAAAACGGTAGAGTCGCTCATCTGTCACTCCATGGGCATGACCACCGACCATATAGCGAATATGTAGTTTGGCGGTCTCATTGTCAGTCAGGTCGACTACTTGAAATCCGTTATCTTCCAGCTTTTTAATCAGCACCTCTCGTGCACTATCATCCTCATCAAGCTCGACACCGGCAAAGATTTGGGCCATCTGCTGATCAGCATATCGATAGTTAAACTCTGTTACGCTGCGCTTGCCCAAGAGCTTGCAAAAACGCAGGAAACTACCCGGTTTCTCTGGAATTTGTACTGCAAAGATCGCTTCACGTTGCTCACCCAGCTCGGCCCGTTCTGCGATATGGCGCAGTCGATCAAAATTGATATTGGCACCACTCTCAATAGCAACGAGCCTCTTCTCACTGATCGACTCTCGTCCCACATACTTCTTTAACCCCGCCACAGAAAGTGCGCCCGCTGGTTCGGCGATGGTGCGAGTATCATCAAAGACATCCTTGATTGCTGCACAGATCTCATCGGTATTGACCAAAATCACCTCATCAACCAGCTCTTTAGCGATGCGAAAGGTCTCTTTGCCCACCTGTCGTACGGCCACACCATCGGCAAAAATACCGACCTGTTTCAAGGTGATGCGACGCCCCGCTTGCAGTGCATTGTGCAGACAAGGGGCATCTTGTGGCTCGACACCGATCACTTTTATTTGTGGATAGATCGCCTTCACATAAGCAGCAATACCTGCGATTAGGCCACCACCACCCACGGGAACAAAGATGGCATACGGTAGGTCAGGCTGCTGCCGGAGTATCTCCATTGCGATAGTGCCTTGACCTGCAATCACCTCAGGGTCATCAAAGGGGTGGATAAAGGCCATACCATGCTCTTCAGCCAGCAACTTCGCATGGTCACAGGCTTCATCATAGGAGTCACCATGCAGCACAATCTTTGCACCCAGGCTGCGCACCGCCTTTACCTTGATCGGCGGGGTTGTTTTTGGCATCACAATCAGCGATTGAATGGAGAGTTTTTTAGCTGACAGCGCTACCCCTTGGGCATGGTTGCCTGCGGAGGCTGCTATCACACCGCTCTTTTTTGCTGCATCACTCAGACAGGAAATTTTGTTATAGGCACCACGCAACTTAAATGAGAAGACCGGCTGCAGATCTTCACGTTTGAGATAGACGGAGTTATTGATACGTTTTGATAACAGAGGGGCAAGATCAAGCGGTGTCTCCTTCGCCACATCGTAGACGCGTGCGCGTAGTATTTTTTCTAGGTATGTTTTTGGCATGGTGCTCTTTCCGCAGGCTTCGGCAAACTGATATTTAGCTATCGCGTGCTATGATATCGTGCATTGACCAATAGAGGTAACGATATGAACCCAGATGAGATGAAAAAAGAGGCTGCCATCGCTGCCATGGAGTATATCGGCTCCGGTAGCATCGTTGGTGTTGGTACCGGTTCTACGGTCAATTACTTCATTGATCAACTGGCGACTATCAAGAATAAGATCGAAGGGGCGGTCTCCAGCTCAGAGGCATCAACTGAGCGCCTAAAGGCGCATGGCATTCAGGTGATTGACCTTAATGCTGCGGGTGAGCTGAGTGTTTATGTCGATGGCACCGATGAGGCTAACCATTTTCTACAGCTCATCAAAGGCGGCGGTGGCGCATTAACACGCGAGAAAATCATCGCGGCTGCCAGCAAAAAATTTGTCTGTATCGCCGACAGCAGTAAGTTGGTCGATCTCTTGGGTGAGTTTCCACTGCCGGTAGAGGTGCTACCCATGGCCCGCAGCTATGTTGCCCGTGAGCTGGTCAAATTGGGTGGCACACCGATGTGGCGTGAAAATTTCATCACCGATAACGGCAATCTCATTCTTGATGTACACCATTTGCAGATCATGGAACCGATCAAATTAGAGCGACAAATTAATGATATTGCCGGTGTGGTCACCGTTGGGCTATTTGCTGCCCGTGCAGCCGATGTTCTATTGCTAGGTTCATGTAACGGTGTGCAGACCATTCTGCCCAAATAAACTTAGAAAACCAATGAACGACGAGCAACTCCTCAGGTACAGCCGCCAAATCATGTTGCCTGCCCTTGAGTATGAGGGGCAGCAGAAGCTACTCGACTCCCGAGTATTAATCATCGGCATGGGCGGCCTTGGCGCTCCTGTCTCCATGTACCTTGCTGCCGCAGGTGTCGGCCATATCGTTATTGTCGATTTTGATGTGGTTGACCTCAGCAATTTACAACGCCAGATCATCCACACAACCAACACCATCGGCCAACCGAAAACAGACTCTGCCTGGACAACACTCAACGCCATCAACCCCGATATTCGTATTGATGCTATTAATGAGCTGCTAGAGGGTGATGCATTATTAGAGCAGGTTAAAGAGGCTGATGTGGTGGTTGATGCCAGCGACAACTTTAGCACCCGATTTGCACTCAACCGTGTCTGCCGTGCCACAACCACACCACTCGTCTCTGGTGCGGCTATCCGTATGGAGGGGCAGGTCTCGGTCTTCTCTGGCCAGCCTGGCGGCCCATGCTACCGCTGTCTCTATCCCGAAGAGGGGCAGGTAGGGGACAGCTGCTCAGAAAATGGTGTACTCGCCCCTGTGGTTGGTATTATCGGCAGTATTCAAGCTACCGAAACGATCAAAGTGCTCACTAACATGGGTAGCACGCTCGTTGGCAAACTGATGATTCTTGATGCTCTACACATGCAGTGGCGCACTCTTAAGCTTAAACCTGATCCACGCTGTCCTGTATGCAATGGCGGTAGTAGCTAAGCCTTTGTCTATCCATTCAGGAAAGGGGTCTGTCTTTTGTTAAACCAACATTTCAGATATAGAGGGGTGGCCAAGAAATCTATCTGGACTGGCAGTGTAACCATAGGCACCCGATTGAAAAACCACCACTAAGTCACCTGGTTTAGTGGGAGGCAACGCTATATTTTTTGCCAATATATCTAAGGGCGTACATAACGGCCCTGTTACAGTTACAATTTCACTCTTAGCATCACGGCCTATGGAGCCAACAGTGACGGGGTAGTTTTTCCGAATAATCTGACCAAAATTACCTGACGCAGCAAGGTGATGGTGCATCCCTCCATTTGTGATAATAAACTTCTCACCTCGTGACTCTTTAACATCGGTCACTTCACAGACAAAAAGCCCCGCCTCACCGACAATGAATCGACCAAGCTCCGTAATAACATCTACATTTGGAAAATGTACTCTCAGATCCAGCAGCAACTTATCCAGATGATCACCAATCGGTCTAATATCCAGCCGTTTATCTCCAGGAAAATAGGGGATACCTAACCCACCGCCTATATTTAGATGTTGGATATCACTTGATGTCTGTTCACTAAGACGAATCGCCAAGCCAATGGTCTTCTCGTGTGCATCTGAAATAGCTTCAGCATTAAGGTTTTGTGAACCCCAGAAAATTTGAAAACCTACAAACAATAGATCCAACGATTTAAGCTCTTTAAGCATGGCTGGAACACGCTCGGCATCAACACCAAATTGCTTTGCTCCTCCTCCCATACTCATACCGGAGGAGTTTAATTCGAAATCTGGATTAACTCGTATTGCAACCCGTGGCTGAATGCCGGACTCTTCAGCGATCTTCGCAATGCGGCGCATTTCACCTTCAGATTCCATGTTAATGGTGACATCGGCTGCTACGGCTTGCCGCAACTCTTTATCCGTTTTGCCTGGGCCAGCAAAGCCTATGTTTTTAGCAGATATAGGGGTATCTAGGGCTACCTGCATCTCACCACTTGATGCCACATCAAAGCCATCAATCAAACTCGACAGATGCTGTACAACAGCCGGCATAGGGTTGGCTTTAACTGCATAATGAAGGCGAATCTCTTTTGGCAGTGCCCTACGCAGGTAATTTACCCGTTCAGTGATGAGACGCCTGTCGTAAATATAAAACGGTGTTCCTCCAGCCCTTTGAGCAAGTTGAGTGATGGGAATTCCTCCAACAGACAACTCACCATCAACGACTGGAAACTGCTCCATGCAAGCGTGTACTGGTTTCTGCTTCACGTTATGAACCACTCAAAATCAGCTAAAAACATGTTGGTACTGTAACCGCAGCTGCTGCCGGTCAATCTTACCGTTTGGGTTACGCGGCATATCATCACACCACTCAACCCTTAGTGGCACCATAAAATTAGGTAATGCAGTTTTGCAGTGTTTAATTATCCGTTCTCCATCAACGGCTCCACTTAGCCTGGGACTAGCAATAGCGAGAATAGCTTGCCCCAAGTCAGCGTGAGGAAGGCCTAGGCAAACAACCTCGCCAACTAATGCACTGGCGTAGATCTCCTCTTCAACCTCTGTTGGACTAACGCGATAGCCTGATGTTTTTATCATGTCATCATTTCGGCCAACGAAATAGAGATAACCATCCTCATCTTTTTTTACCATATCTCCTGACCATACAGCGATCTCAGGTGTTGTGAGTGAGTTATCTTGCCCTGGCACGGGCTTAAAGCGTTTTGCAGTTTTTGCCGGATCATTCCAATAGCCCATTGCTACTAAAGGGCCGCGATGTACCAGCTCACCAGGCTCATCTACAGCACAGAGGTCGCCACCCTCTCTAAGGACCATTACTTCGGCATTTGGAATTGCTTTACCGATAGAGCCAGGACGTTTTTGTATCTCTTCTGGTGGTAGATAGGTGGAGCGAAAAGCCTCTGTAAGACCGTACATTAGGAAAAATTTACTGTCAGGCAGTGCTGTAGACAAGCTATTTAACGTGGCTGATGGCATGGCACCACCTGAGTTGGTCATGTAACGAAGTGATTCAACTGCTTCTGGTGGCCACTCAAGTTGAGCAAGTTTGTTCCAAAGTGAAGGTACTCCGGCCAACCCTGTAATCCGCTCTTTAGCGACCATCCTCACTACATCTCGAGGCATAAGATAATCCATTAAAATAACCGCTGCCCCTTTAAGAAATGCGGTGCTCAGCTGATTAAAGCCATAATCGAAGCTAAATGGAAGAAGTGCCAGCACTCTATCTTTAGCGGTATTTTGAAGGTAGCTAGAGACACTTTCTGCACCCGTTACCATATTTTTGTGTGATAGAATCACGCCCTTTGGCTTGCCTGTACTGCCAGAGGTGTAAAAAATAGCGGCCATATCAGCATCAATATGCAAAGGCAGAGAGCGGGTGCTTTTAGAGTCGAGTAGCTGCTGCCAAGTAAAAAGACTTTGTCCTTGCTCATCTGGCAACTGGTCTATTTTACAATTAACAAGCACAACTGCTTGCAGATCAAAGCACTCTTTTAACGCGCCTATTAGTTGGTGGTAACGCTCTTTTGTTGTCACTAATATTCGCACCGTACAATCCATTAGGATATGTTTAACCTGTGCTGTTTTTAGCAATGGGTTAACCGGTACAAACACACCGCCAGCAAGCGCTGTTGCAAAATGTGATATGACAGCTTCAGGTCTGTTTGACAGGTAAATTGCAACGCGATCATCACCCTCAAGCCCCTGACTATTTAAGCCACCTGCAACCCCTTTAATGGCTGAAGCCACTTGAGCGTAGCTAAGCTCACAACTTTTGTATTTTATTGCGATGTTATCTGGATATT
>JAMOMH010000275.1 GCA_027068675.1 Sedimenticola sp. | reverse complement strand
GCAATATCAACGACCTTCGTAATAAGGCGCTTCACCTCACATTGAAACTATTAGCAAAGTGAAGCGCCTATGTAGCAACCGATCAAATCCCCATACAGAGATATTTAATCTCTAAGTAATCATCCAGGCCATATTTTGAGCCTTCACGGCCAATACCCGACTGCTTAACACCACCAAATGGGGCGATAGCTGTTGATATGAGACCAGTATTAATACCCACCATGCCATACTCAAGCGCCTCTGAGACGCGCCAAACGCGGCTGAGGTTTTCACTATAGAAGTAGGAGGCTAGGCCAAATTCGGTGTCATTAGCCATCTCAATCGCCTGCTCTTCGGTGGTGAAACGAAACATGGGGGCTAATGGCCCAAAGGTCTCATCTTTGGCCACTAACATATCAGGCGTGACATCGGTCAGTACCGTCGGCTGAAAAAAACTACCGCCACGTTTGTGACGCTTACCACCCACCTTGATTTTTGCCCCCTTCTTAACCGCATCGGTAATATGCTCTTCGATCTTTTCGATCGCAGCTATGTTGATCAGTGGCCCAAGAGTGACTCCCTCTTCGGTACCATCACCCACTTTTAACTTTTTCACCGCTTCGGCCAACTTGTCTGCAAAAGCATCATAGACACTATCTTGTACCAAAATACGATTAGTACAGACGCAAGTCTGGCCAGAGTTACGATACTTTGAGATTAAAGTGCCTTCTACAGCCGCATCCAAATCGGCATCTTCAAAAACAATAAGGGGTGCATTACCACCCAACTCCATTGAGACTTTTTTGATCGTCTCAGCCGTTTGTGCCATCAATACTCGGCCAATTTCAGTCGAGCCGGTGAAGGAGAGTTTACGCACAGTGGGGTTGGTACTCATCTCACCACCAATGGCACCCGCAGAGCCCGTAACCACACTCAGAACACCCGCAGGAACACCCGCACGCTCAGCCAGCTCACACAGCGCCAGTGCTGAGAAAGGGGTATCTTTGGCGGGTTTAATCACCATCGTACAGCCAGCAGCCAGTGCGGCACCCGCTTTACGCGTGATCATCGCAATGGGAAAGTTCCACGGCGTGATGGCAGCGCAGACGCCAATCGGTTGTTTTAGTACAACGATACGTTTATCCGCCTGGTGAGCAGGAATGGTATCTCCATAGATGCGCTTACCCTCTTCAGCAAACCACTCAATAAACGAGGCACCATAAGCGATCTCACCACGTGACTCTGCCAGTGGTTTACCCTGCTCTGCTGTCATAATTTGCGCCAGATCTTCTTGATGTTCGAGCATCAGATCATTCCAACGGCGTAGGATGGTGCTACGCTCAGCGGCTGTTTTATCACGCCAAGCGGGCCACGCTGCATTCGCACTGGCTATCGCTCGGCGGGTCTCATCGGTACCCATTTTTGGGATCTGGCCCAGAAGATTGCCATTGGCGGGATTGGTCACTGCCAGCATCTCACCACTATCCGCATCCTGCCATTCACCATTGATATAACACTGCTGCCTGAAAAGATTGCTATCACTCAATAACATTGTTGACTCTCTCATTATCCAAAGGGTTATAATTCCAATTCTACAAACTTTGACCGCTGCGAGAAACCGCTGGTTTCAGCTACAATGCCCCACACTTTTTGGTAGTTAGCCGCCCCCCCTATTTAATTTGGAACGCTTATGAAACGTATCGGTGCCCACGTCAGCGCCAGTGGCGGCGTTGAAAACGCCCCTCTCAACGCCCAAAAAATCGGTGCTAAAGCCTTTGCGCTATTCACTAAAAACCAGCGCCAATGGAAATCAAAACCACTGACAGATGAGAGCATTGCTGCATTTCAGGCCAATTTAGCTACCGCAGGCATCGCACCTAAACATGTACTGCCACACGATAGTTATCTGATTAACCTTGGGCATCCTGAAGTTGAGGGACTAACCAAATCACGTGATGCTTTCATCCATGAACTACAGCGGTGCAAACAGTTAGGGCTGCCTCTACTCAATTTTCATCCGGGTAGTCATCTGAGAAAAATTGATGAGGATGAGAGCCTAAGACGAGTCTCAGAGTCGATTAACATGGCATTGGACGAGACCGAAGGGGTGACCGCCGTCATCGAAAATACCGCCGGACAAGGTTCTAACCTGGGCTACACCTTTGAACATCTCGCAGCCATTATCGAGGGTGTTGAGGATAAGAGCCGAGTCGGCGTCTGCTTTGATACCTGCCACGCCTTCACATCCGGCTACGATATGCGAACAGTTGAGACCTGCGACGAGACCTTTGCTGAGTTTGAACGTATTGTCGGCTTTAAATATCTATGTGGCATGCATCTCAATGATTCAAAACCAGACCTTGGCGCTAAAGTCGACCGGCACCACAGTTTGGGTGAAGGAAAACTGGGCTGGACCGTGTTTGAATATATTATGAATGATGAGCGTTTTGATGAGATTCCAATGGTGCTTGAGACCATTGATGACACCCTCTGGCCACAAGAGATCCAACAGCTCTATGCATTAGTAAAATAGAGGTCATAACGGGTGTTAGGGCTATTAATGCTCGCACTCGGTTGTGGCCCATCAATCGGTACGGCCTTTGCTGGCCGCTTAACCACCACCCGTTTTAGCGCATGCGCCAGAGCCACCTTTAGCAGCGCCTCACTATCCAGATCAGGGCCGACCAACTGACGGAACAGCTGCATCTCTTTCTTCACCCGCGCCTTTTTACCACTCTCTGGGTACATCGGATCAAGATAGATCACATCAGGACGGGGCAGTTCAGTAATAAGCTGCGCTGCATCCCCTTGGAGTAGCTGCATCCATGAGGCGATTTCAGCGGTCACCACATCCTGCAACGCTCGCCGCAAGCCATCCTTCAGCAGTGCAGCAATCACGGGGGAACGCTCAATTAATGTCACCTGACAACCCAACGTAGCCAACACAAAAGCATCACGGCCTAAACCCGCTGTGGCATCAATCACCGTTGGCTTTTTGCCCCCCTTCAAGCCAAGCGCCCGAGCGAGCGGCTGGCCACGCCCCCCGCCAAACTGTCGTCGATGGGCTGATCGACCTGAGACAAAATCGATAAACACCGGCCCTGGCGCATCTTTACCAGGCTGTGCAATTTGCAACCGCCCCTTTTGATAAGTCAATAGCAGCAACGCATCATCATTCATCAGCAACGGTAAACCCAAAGAGTCTGCCATCAGCCGCGCCTGTTTTGGCTCATCCCATAAATCAGCTCGAATGCCTATTTTTTCTGTCACTGCCATACAGACGACACCACCATGTTATGTGTTCTGGGTTACCTGGTCGGATAGAGGTAAGCTCATTACCCTTGCTCTATGGTCAACCCTTTGCGGTTAAAGTCATCAATAAGGTTGAGCAAACGATCAACCACCAAAACTATCATAGAATATGTTGCCATCATCTACACCCAGGTCTTGCAGCATTTTTGTCGCGCTGCTGAGCATGATAGGCGGCCCACAAATATAGTATTCACACATCTCAGGCGCTGGGTGATCTTTCAGATAATGGTCATATAGAATCTGGTGAATGAAGCCAGTATAACCCTGCCAGTTATCTTCAGGCTGCGGATCGGAGAGCGCAATATGCAGCTCAAAATTATCATGCACCGCTTGCAGCTGGTCAAAATCCTCCTGATAGAACATCTCACAGAGGCTGCGTGCACCATACCAGTAGCTGATTTTACGTTTGCTGGCGGCCTGTTTCAGCAGATGGAAGATATGGGAACGCATCGGTGCCATGCCCGCACCCCCACCAATGTAGATCATCTCCGCATCACCCCGTTGCGGAAAGAAACTACCATAGGGGCCGGAGAGAAACAGCTTAGCCCCCGGTCGTAGACTAAATAGATAGGAGGACATCTTGCCCGGTGGAATATCATTCGACCCCGGTGGTGCCAGGGCGATACGAACATTAAATTTTAAATCACACGGCTCATCGGCGTAGTTGGCAAGACTATAGGCACGTTCTAGCGGCTCCTCCACCACCGACTTCAAATCCCACAGGCTGAGAGCATCCCATGCTGGACGGTACTTTTTGGCAATCTCAATATCGGTGTAATCAAGCTGATGCGGCGGTGCTTTGATCTGGAGGTAACTACCCGGTCTGAACGTCAGCCTCTTACCCTCCGGCAGTTTAACCACCAGCTCTTTGATGAAGGTGGCAACACTCTCATTGGAGACCACTTCACACTGCCACTGCCCGGCATCAAAGATATCTGCTGGCAGCTCCAGCTGCATATTCTGTTTCGGGCGCAGTTGGCAGGCCAGACGATAACCCTCTGCTATCTGTTTTCGGGTCAGAAGGTTCTTCTCTGTCGGCAGCACCTGCCCTCCCCCAGCCAACACCTTGACCTTGCAGAGACCACAGATACCATTACCCCCACAGGCAGCCGCAAGAAAAATATTTTGATCTGCCAGCAGGGTCAGCAGCGACTCCCCGACTATTGTTTCGATCTGTTTGTCCAGATCATCATTGATCTCAATGCGGATGGCACCTGTGGTGACCAATCGGCTTCTGACAAGCAGAATCACCCCCACCAGAGAGAGGATAATGAGGGTAAAGAGCACAACGCCTAAGAGGATTTCTAACATAATTACAACCGAATACCAGAGAAAGACATAAATCCCAAAGACATTAACCCTGCCATAATGAAGATGATGCCCGGCCCTTCCAGTCCAGCAGGAACATTGGCATATTTCAGACGTTCACGGATCGCTGCCAATGTGATAATCGCCAGCGTCCAGCCAACACCAGTGCCAAATCCGTAGACTAGGCTCTGACCAAAGTTATAATCCCGCTCCACCATAAACAGAGAGGCACCGAGAATGGCACAGTTAACGGTGATCAGCGGCAAGAAGATCCCCAATACCTGCTGTAGTGCTGGGAAGTAGCGATCCAGCACCATCTCCACAATCTGCACAATAGCAGCGATGACACCAACATAGATCACCATACCCAGAAACTGCACATCCAGCCCCGGCAGCCCCGCCCAGCTCCATGCACCATCCTTGAGCAGGTATTGGAAAATAAGGTTGTTAATGGGCACGGTAATGGTCTGCACCATAATCACCGCCACGCCTAAACCGATGGCGGTCTCCACCCGTTTTGAGACGGCCAGAAAGGGACACATGCCGAGAAAAAGTGCCAGCACCATATTCTCAATAAAGACCGCGTTAATAAAAAGATTGATATATTCCAACATTAGGGTTTCACCTTAAATGTTTTGAAATTAACGACTCTTTTCAGGTTTAATCATGGACAGAATTAACATGATTTTTCAAGATTGACCGCTTCCTGATAATTCCTAAATTTTCTGCGTATGCTCACGCTCTTGCCAAAGTTGATAAGCAACCCAGTATCAATTCCCGTTGCAGCTAAGTAATTGACCAATTGCACTTCATGTTGGCGAGTAATGCTATCTACCGCCTTTAGCTCGCAAATTATTTGATCCTCCACGAGTAAATCAGCATAGTACTCACCAACGACCAAGTCTCGATAGCAAACATTTAACCTTGCCTGTTGCAGACCTTGTAATCCTTGCTCTTTTAGCTCTATCACCATTGCATTCTCATACACTTTTTCCAAAAAACCAGCACCCAATACATTGTGTACCGCATAAGCGCAGCCTATGATTTTCTCTGTAATACCGTCATCCAAAACCATCATTAAAAATCCTGTCAATCCTGCGAAATCTTGTGCATCCTGTCTATGCTTTCCATCTGAACCCATATTTAATAATGGACAGGATTAACATGATTTTTCAGGATTTACAGATTTCCAATAATTTCTAAGCGCTCTGTGTAAATAAACATCCCCAAAGCAAGCTATTAATCCATAAGTTTTATTTATACACCCCAAGCGACGGGGAATAAAACTCCAAGAGATTAAACTCAGCCTATAATCTACTCTGTAATACCATCATCTAAAACCATCATCTAAAACCATCATTAAAAATCCTGTGAAATCTTGTTCATCCTGTCTATGCTTTCCATCTGAACCCATATTTAATAACGGACAGGATTAACATGATTTTTCAGGATTTACAGATTTCCAATAATTTCTAAGCGCTCTGTGTAAATAAA
>JAMOMH010000274.1 GCA_027068675.1 Sedimenticola sp. | reverse complement strand
CAGCGCCGATAGTATGCTCTGCATCTTAGAATCCTAAACTTTTAAAGATACCCTCTTGGGTAACTTCTAATGCAAATTGTTGCACACAATCGTGATAGGATTGTGAAAAGTCAATACGCGAGGTACCTACTAGAACATAATCACGCGATGCCACCCCTACCGCATCGGCATCACGACAATTTACATGTAAACGGCACTGCTCGATGTAATAGCCTGAGAGCTGCTCTTTTTTACTCTGCAACGTCAAGACAATGGTACCGTCAGCGCCGCTGCTATCGACGTTAATGCCCAGTGCCGACAACTTTTGTGCAATGATCTGCTTAAACCCTCGACTCTTCTCATCGGCAACAATCTTGAGCCGCAGTGCCTTTTTTTGCGCCTCGTAGCGATCTTCATAGGTTTCAATCTCACGGCGGTAGGATGAGGTGTCGCGCGTAGCATCAATGGCATGTAAGAGTGTCATGCGGTTTTGAAGTTCATTGAGATCATCATGAAAGCGTTGCAGTTGCACAAACTGCTCCAAAGCACTGTGCGCTGCCGTCTGCTCAATACGGCGACGGTGCGCTTTAAGACGCTCTTCAAGCAGACGCTTCTCTTCGGCGTAGAGCTTATTGCGCTCTATATGCACCAGTAGGTAGAGCCGCCCTGATACCCACTGCTCATTGTCAATATGTACCTCGGTAACATGTAGTGTCTGCGCCTGCGTTGTAATGTGGTGCTCAATCTCTTGGAGTGTCTGCTCTTGAGTATTGAAACGGATGGACTGGTCACGTTTGTCGTACCGACTCTCTAGTGTCATGCTAATGCTGTGGGCAATTTGGGAGAGCGCCATCGCTTTGGCTGAAGCAAGATCAACCCCCTCGCCCACGCCGTAGAGCGTGGTGGAGGTATCACGCGGCGGCGTGTGGTACCACGATGCCACCGCGGGTTGAGAGGTGCTGCACCCGCTATAAAGAAGCAGCAACAGAGCCAACAAAAAATGTCGTAGCATGGCGAACCTTTATTTTTCTACACGAATTCTACTATAATTTCGCTCATGTACTATTATGACTATGCCCAATTTCAACGCGATGCCTGCTCCCTTGCCCGTCTGTGCCGCCCGTTTCATGCCGATACGATTGTCGGTATTGCGCGCGGCGGGCTGATGCTCTCTCAAGCCTT
>JAMOMH010000273.1 GCA_027068675.1 Sedimenticola sp. | reverse complement strand
CTGGTACGCTGGCAACACCCAACTCATGGTTTACTCAGTCCCGACCTGTTTATCTCTACAGCTGAGCAGCATGGCCTGATCAATGAGCTAACTTGGATTGTCTTAGAACAGGCCATGGCGCAGTGCTGCTCATGGCGTGATCAGGGATTAACGGTACAGATTGCAGTGAATATGTCTGCAAGTGCACTGAAAGAGCTAGATTTACCGGAAAAAATAGGTGGCCTGCTGGATAAATACGGGCTGGACTCTTCTCAAATAGTTTTGGAAGTTACTGAAACCGCCTTGATGCAGGAGCTGATAACGTCACTGGATATCCTGACCCGACTACGCATGAAAGGCTTTCATCTTTCCATTGATGACTTTGGCACCGGCTACTCCTCATTGGTACAACTTCACCGAGTTCCCTTTTCAGAAATTAAAATTGATCGCTCTTTTGTGATGGAGATGGGGAGTGACCCAGAGGCTGCTGCCATTGTTGAGACCGTTATTCTGCTGGGACACAAACTTAAGATGAAAATAGTCGCTGAAGGGGTAGAGACCAACTCATGTCGAGAAACATTGACACGCCTTGGATGTGATCAGGCACAAGGTTATCTCTTTGCCAGACCTATGCCTGCTGATGAAGTCATTCAGTGGTTTTCTCTACACAAGCCTAATAGAGAGTAACTACCCCTGTGGTCATTGCCCAATCTCTGAGCCTTTATGCAGAACGTAATGTGGTATGAATAGAAGGTAGTAATCAGATCGTGCCCATCTTTGCAGATGGGCACGATCTATTACAGATTAACTAAATGGTTTTGGCTGCGGAGTCTTATCTGATGATGGAGGCAGAATCGGCAGATTAAATGAAGGCTGATCACCCGTAAGCGTCTTCAGAAAAGCTACGATCTTTGTTTTCTCTTCATCGGTAAACTTCTTGCCAAGTTGTAGACGCCCCATAATATCCACCGCCTCTTTCAGAGTAGCTGCACCACCATCATGGAAGTAAGGGTAGGTCAATTCTACATTACGCAGAGTCGGCACCTTGAACTTAAAGCGGTCAGCATCTTTACCCGTTACGCCAGCACGGCCTGTTGCGGTGCTGCTGGTTTCATAGGGTTTTACAACACCCATCTTTTGATAGGTCGCTCCACCCACGGCCTCACCATTATGACAAGCAACACAACCGCTCTCTTTAAACAGTTTATAACCCGCAAGCTCAGTGCTGTTGATGGCATTTTCATCACCTAGGAGCCACTGATCAAAGCGGGAATTTGGGGTGACCAAAGTCTTCTCAAATTCAGCAATAGCCTCGGTTACACCATCGATATCGATCTTATCTGTGCCAAATACCAGTGTATATTCAGCCACGTATGCAGGAATTGTTTGAAGCAGGCCCACCGCAAGCTCATGGGTAAAACCCATTTCACCGGGGTTGGCAATCGGGCCACCAGCCTGTGCCTTCAGATCGCTGGCACGGCCATCCCAAAACTGAGCCAAACTGAGACTAGAATTGAGCACGGTCGGTGCACTGATCGGGCCTTGATTCCAGTTATGGCCGATAGAGGTTTTAAGGTTGTCTGTGCCGCCCATACTCAGATTGTGGCAGGAGTTGCAGGAGATAAAACCCGACTTGGAGAGGCGTGGATCAAAAAAGAGTTTTTTACCCAGCTCCACCATTCCTAGGTTGACAATCTTTACTGGGGTAATGGGTTGGATGGGTTCCTTGTTATAGGAAGATGCCCATAGTGGGGAGACCGCCGTCATGATAGTCAATGCGCAGCCGATAACGCTCAGGTTTTTATGTTTCATCTGCTTTACTCTGTTAAATGGTTGAAAAATATAATTTAGTTACTTTATTACTCTGGACAGGTTCAGGCTTCTACCCTCTCAAAATCCTCCTGGGCGATTCCACTTCTTCATCATAAATAGATCCACACACGATACATTCCCACTTTTTCATGATCTCTCCCCTTGGGTTTTAGTCAGATGCTTTATCCAAGGCTTCATGGTCGGGGGAGAGCAGATCCAGATAACCGAAGGCATGAGCACTCCCCTGCTGTTTAAACAGTGGCAAAAGAGTAGTGGTTACGGCACAATCTATCCAATTGATGTTTTTTGTTTCTGCATTCGGTTTTTTCGATTTATGAATCTACCTACCATTCGTCAACTGCAATATCTGGTTGCTGTCATTGAGCTTCGTCATTTTGGTCAGGCAGCAGAGCGCTGTTTTGTCACCCAATCGACTCTGAGCGCGGGTATCCAGGAGTTAGAATCATTATTGAATGCAAAGCTGCTGGAGCGTACTAAACGGAAGGTGATCCCAACACTGTTGGGAGTAGAGGTATCAGATAAGGCCCGGCAGCTACTCGGGCTAGCCGCTGAAATGACCGTAATGGCACAGGCCGATGACAAACTACTCACTGGGCCTCTGCGTCTGGGTGTGATACCCACTATCGGCCCCTTCATCCTGCCGCAGGTACTACCTGGAATTCGAGAGCATTTCCCTGCTCTGGAGCTGTACTTGTTGGAAGATCAAACCGCCCGCCTATTGGCACGCATAGCGGCGGGTGATCTGGATGCCGCCATTCTGGCACTGCCCTATGATATTGGAACACTTGAGAGCGAGATATTTTGGCAGGAGGATTTTTGGGTAGCAATTCCTGAACATCATCGTTTGAATAACGGCGGTCAGATTGCGGCACACGAGTTACCAACTGATGAGCTACTGCTGTTGGAAGAGGGGCACTGTTTTCGTGACCATGCACTCACAGCCTGTCACATGAAAGAGTTGCGATCCAGCGCCGCCTTTCAGGGCACCAGCCTCTATACGTTAATCCAGATGGTGGCGGGCGGCCAAGGCATCACCTTTATTCCTGGAATGGCGGTCGGTTCAGCCCTGATGAGACAGAGCAATATCTGTTTCCGACCACTATCAGAGAAGGGGCCACATCGCTATATCAGCCTAGTTTGGCGCCCCAGCTTTCATCGTAAGCAAGACCTTCATCTCCTGGCAAAGTGTATGAATGAACAGCTTACAATCTCCACTATGCACAACCATCAACAGGAGTGAGATAAAGTTGGGTCACGACCACCACCATCATGACCTGGATAGAATGGGGGATCGGCGACTGCTAACCGCCATTGCCATCAATATGCTGTTAACACTGGCACAGGTGATCGGCGGCATCATCTCCGGCAGCCTCGCACTGATTGCCGATGCCCTACACAATTTCAGTGATGCTGCCTCACTGCTGATCGCCTGGGTAGCGCGCAAGATCGGCAGACAACTACCTGACCACTTCAAAACCTTCGGCTACAAACGGGCTGAGGTGATTGCCGCATTGATCAATCTGGTCACATTGGTGCTAGTGGGTCTCTATCTGATCTATGAGGGGCTATGGCGTCTATTTGAACCACAGGTTATTGAGGGCTGGGTGGTGATTGTCGTTGCCAGTATCGCACTGGTGATTGATATTGCCACCGCAACACTGACCTTTTCCCTATCAAAGCAGAGCATAAACATCCGCGCCGCTTTTCTGCACAATGTCTCAGATGCCCTGGCCTCGGCGGGGGTTATTATCGCCGGAACACTAATACTGCTCTATGGCTGGTATTGGACGGATACGCTACTGACCCTGCTCATTGCCGGTTATGTGCTCTATCAGGCCGCCACTCTGTTGCCAAAAACCATCCATATCCTCATGGAAGGCACGCCAGAAGGGATCACCATTAAGGAGGTGATCAATAGTATGGAGAGTATTGAAGGGGTCTCAAATGTCCACCACCTCCACCTCTGGCAGATCGATGAACATAAAAATGCCCTAGAAGCTCATGTGGTGATCAGCCATTTTAGCAAAACAGAGCAGATCAAAATGGCATTAAAAGCAGAGCTTGGGCAGCAGTTCTCCATCACTCACTCAACACTGGAGTTTGAGATCAACCACTGCAATAAAGAGTGTTACTGATGTCAGGTTGTGGTTGTGAAATAGAGATTAAGAATAGAGAGCAGAGCCGCACACTCATCATTTTATTGACCATCAACGGCGTGATGTTTGTTGCTGAAATGGTCGCTGGTATTATCGGCGATTCAACGGCACTAATTGCCGATTCGCTGGATATGCTAGCCGATGCCACCATCTATGCCATTGGCCTCTACGCCGTGGGTAGAAGCCTACTTGTCAAAGCAAATGCGGCACATATCAGCGGTATTTTTCAGGTGCTATTAGGGCTGGGCGTTCTGCTAGATATCATACGCCGCTTCATTGTCGGCAGTGAGCCAGAATCGATGGTGATGATGGTGGTGGGTGCTGTGGCGCTGATCGCCAACAGCATCTGTCTGGCACTGATCTACAAACACCGTCAGGGTGAAGTACATATGCGTGCCAGTTGGATATTCTCCAAGAATGATGTCATCGCCAACTTGGGGGTTATTTGCAGTGGCGCTTTAGTGGCCTGGTTCAATTCACCCTGGCCCGACCTGCTAATTGGGCTGCTAATTACCATACTCGTGGTTCGGGGTGGGATTCATATCATCAAAGATGCCAATAGTGAGAAGGAAGCACAGGCACAAGGTTAGGGTGTGCCATACCATATTGGTAAAAGCACTGTAGCCTACAGTTAATCAGAGGAGCATATGAACAAAAAGAGCCATTGGGATAGTGCTTATGAAGGAGAGTCAGGGAGTGAGGTAAGCTGGTTTCAGAGCAAGCCTGAACGCTCCTTAAAGCTCATCGCTCACTCAGGTGTGTCTCCTCAGTCAGGCAGAGTTATTGATGTAGGCGGCGGAGCCTCTCTACTGGTCGATTATCTTATTCATGATGGTTTTGAAAATATCACCGTACTCGATATTTCCAGTGTGGCACTTCGTACTGCCCAAGAGCGTCTGGGTGAATGTGCAAAATTAATTGACTGGGTTGAGGCAGATATCATCCAGTTTCAAACTACAGAGCAATTTGATCTCTGGCATGACAGGGCAGTATTCCATTTTCTGACACAGGCGTCAGAACGAAAGAGATATATCGATCTTCTGTATCAGAGCATTAAACCTGGAGGCCACGTCATTATTGCTGCTTTTGCTATAGGAGGGCCGAAAAAATGCAGTGGTCTCAATATCATCCAGTACAATGCTACAAAGCTATCTCAAGAGTTAGGAGAACAATTCACTCTTATCGAGCAGGAGGATGAGATGCATATTACGCCCAGCAGAAATGAGCAGGCATTTGGATATTACTATTTTAAGAGAGAAGGATAAGGGGTGTTTTTTGGGGGAGGGTATCGTATGAGGAGCGCTATTGAGAGATAATCTCTACGGTATCAACGCCCTAATACCACTCACTGTGAGTGTGATTATGGATAGATTAATACCCGAGAATATTTTTCAGGGCTAACTAAGTAAGATGTAGATGGCGAACGCCTCTACAGACAAAATTTCTCATTCATTTTAAACAACAACACGACATCAATTTTGGCAGAACCAGAGCGGCTAATCTTCGCAGATTTCACAGCTCGTGCGGGAAGCATCTACTCGCTCACGCAGCTCTTTACCAGGTTTGAAGTGAGGCACATGTTTACCCGCAAGGGCAACAGAGTCACCCGTTTTTGGGTTTCGTCCCAAGCGGGGTGGGCGATAGTGCAGTGAAAAACTTCCGAAGCCACGAATTTCAATGCGCTCACCGGAGGCTAGAGATTGCCCCATCTGCTCAATCATGCATTTCACAGCCAGCTCAACATCACGATATGCGAGATGACCCTGTCGTTTTGCAATAATTTCAATCAGCTCAGATTTTGTCATTATTAAATCTATTCCCGAACCTAGAACTATAAAACCAAACGGGTATCAGTCGCGCAGGATTAACAAAACATCAACCCTGCACGACTCAACCATATAAGCGCTTATTCGCTCTTACTCTCTTCCATCTGCTGCTTCAACAGGTCACCAAAAGTAGGCTTGCTGCTTGCTGCATCACGGGCATAACCCTTTATTGCTGCACTCTCTTCATCAACATCTTTCGCCTTGATAGAGAGAGAGATTGAGCGATTTTTACGATCAACGCCTAAGAATTTAGCTTCCAGCTTTTGACCCTCTTTCAGGATTGAACGTGCATCTTCAACACGATCACGAGAGAGTTCAGAAGCACGTAGGTAACCATCAATGCCATCAGCTAAGTTTATCACCGCACCTTTAGCATCAACTTCAGTAACAACACCGTTCACAATGCTGCCTTTGCCATGAGTGGCAACGTACATTGAGAATGGGTCTTTCGCCAGCTGTTTAACACCAAGAGAGATACGCTCACGCTCAGGATCAACAGAGAGAACAACCGTCTCAACTTCATCACCCTTCTTGAAATCACGGATAGCCTCTTCGCCACCCTCATCCCAAGTGATGTCTGACATGTGAACCAAACCATCAATACCACCATCCAAACCGATAAAGATACCGAAATCAGTGATTGATTTGATCTTACCAGAGACATGATCACCTTTGTTATGGGTCTCGCCAAACTCTTCCCAAGGGTTAGGACGAACCTGTTTCATGCCAAGAGAGACACGACGACGCTCTTCATCAATATCAAGAACCATCACTTCAACTTCGTCACCCAGCTGAACCAGCTTGTTTGGGTGGATGTTCTTGTTGGTCCAATCCATCTCTGAGACGTGAACTAGACCTTCAACACCCTCTTCGATCTCTACAAAGCAACCGTAATCTGCAATATTGGTGATCTTACCAAAAAGACGGGTATGCTCTGGGTAACGACGTGAGAGGTTAGTCCAAGGATCATCGCCCATCTGTTTCAGGCCAAGTGATACACGGCTACGCTCTTTATCAAATTTAAGAACGCGGACACTAACTTCATCACCAATCTCAACCACTTCTGAAGGGTGCTTAACACGCTTCCAAGCCATATCAGTGATGTGTAGCAGACCATCGATGCCGCCCAGGTCAACAAATGCACCGTAGTCGGTGAGGTTTTTAACGATGCCTTTGATCTCCATCCCTTCCTGAAGACTCTCTAGCAGCGCTTCGCGCTCTGCACTGTACTCTGACTCGACAACGGCGCGGCGTGATACAACCACATTGTTGCGACGACGATCCAGCTTGATAACTTTGAACTCTAGATCCTTGCCTTCCAGGTACGCGGTATCGCGAACAGGACGCACATCAACTAGTGATCCAGGTAGGAATGCACGGATGTCACCCAGCTCAACAGTGAAACCACCTTTAACCTTGCCGTTGATACGACCAACAACGGTCTCTTCAGCTTCAAATGCTTTCTCAAGCACTTGCCATGCTTGGTTGCGCTTCGCTTTCTCACGTGAAAGGCGGGTTGCACCGAAGCCATCTTCTACGGCATCTAGCGCTACTTCTACTTGATCACCCAGTTCAACTTCTAGCTCACCAGCCAAGTTAAGAAATTGCTCTCTCGGGATAACGCCTTCTGATTTCAAACCAGCATTAACGATCACGGTGTCGTTTGTGATCTCGATAACAGTGCCAATAACAATAGCGCCCGTGTTGAGCTGCATGTTGGCCATGCTCTCTTCAAATAATTCTGCAAAACTCTCGGTCATGGGATTGATTTTCCTGAAGCCTGGGCTTCTACAAGACGATGGGGTGCCGTCAGGTTAGATGGTTAAAATTTAGCCGTGAACACCTGTTCATCGACCCTAATAATGCAATACTGCTGTTGGTATTGTAGTCAACAACAGGGGTGTTTCTAGAGCTTTTTTTCTGCCTCTTGCAAAACGATATCCAGCACCTCTTCAATAGAAAGTGATGTTGAATCAAGCTCTAACGCCCCCTCAGCTGCAACCAAAGGGGCAACACTGCGGTTCATGTCGCGTTGGTCGCGTTCAGCAATCTCCACAGTGAGATCGCGGACATTAACATCTAACCCCTTCTCTTTCAACTGCTTATAGCGTCTTTTCGCCCGTTCTTCGGCACTCGCTGTGAGAAAAATTTTCAGTTCAGCATCAGGAAATACAACACTCCCCATATCACGACCATCAGCCACTAAACCAGGTGGCTTGGCATAATCACGCTGCCAAGTAAGAAGAGTGGCCCTAACCTGTGGGATTGCAGCCACTTTTGAGGCGTTATTACCCACTGATTCAGTACGAATAGTATCGGTTACATCATCACCTTCTAGCAGTATGCGACCATTTTCAAACTGAACCAACATTGTTTTAGCAACCTCTATAATACGATCCACCTCATCAAACTCAATCCCTTTATCACTCACAGCTAGCCCTAGTAGGCGATATAACGCACCACTATCAAGAAAGTGCCAACCAAGCTGGCTTGCCACTCGTTGGCTGACCGTGCCTTTACCCGAGCCACTGGGCCCATCGATAGTGATTATTTTTGCCATTTTCATTCTCTACTCGCACAATTAAAGGTTATCAGTACATGGTTTGCATCTACCTCCACCCAAATATTTTCTTGATTATATACTTGGAGGATTAGCACTGTCCTACATTCATGAAGAGTAGAGCTGTTGTAAGAGGGGCATAACCATCGTTATTTATACTCCTTTTCTAGCTCCATCTTAGCCAGTTCAAATGCCTGCCGTAATTGGCTAAACCTCATATCAAAATCAATAGCATCAGAATGTTTAATCTCTTTTTCCAGTTGAAAGGCAAGCTCAGAAAGATGCATCGCTCCAACATTGGCTGAACATGATTTCATGCTGTGTGCATGACAAATCATCACTTCAGTATCATAGGGGTGTGTAGCTTCATACATGGCAGCAAAGAGGCTTGGCATGCTCTCAAAAAAGGCATCAACCACCTCTATAAAGTCACTACCTAATGCCCTCCTCAATTCAGCTGTTGCTGATTTATCAATCGCAGGTTGCAGGTACTCTTCTCCACTACCCACCATCATCTCACTACTCCCCAACCAGCCAATAAGTTTATTTTGCAACTCTGAGATATTGAACGGTTTTGAAAGATAGTCATCCATTCCAGCATCAAAGCATCTCTGCTCATTGCCACGCAGAGCATCAGCTGTTAGTGCAATAATTGGTACATGCCGCGCTCTCCCTTGCTCCATTTCACGGATTTTTTGGGTTGCCAAATAGCCATCCATTTTTGGCATGAGACAGTCCATTAATATCAAATCATACTTGACACTTTTATAACGAGATAACGCTTCAACACCATTAGAGACGATATCAACATTGAAATTTAGCTTTTGCAGGATTTCACTTGCCACCTTTTGATTAACTAAATTATCTTCAACCAGAAGAAGGCGTACGTCATTCGGTAAATATTTGCTATCAAATAGTTGCTGAGCCCCATCGTCACTATTTACGATACTCTGAGGTGGTAGCTCATTGGCAGCAATCAGGGTCTCCACCAGTAGCTGTTGCAGGGCTTCAATCGAAGTAGGTTTTGGAAAACAGGTAAGATACTCTTTTTCTGGATGTGCCTCTTTGTGCCCCAATAAAATCAATAGGGTTTTGGCTAACGTTTTGCCTCGTTTGATAGATTGGACAAACGTATCACAATCTGTATTTGTAGCGTCACAATCAAGCAGGGCTACGGTGAATGGGTGCGCACGCTCTTCAGCATCTCTCAGCCTCTGTTCACCCTCTTCTAGCCCGGCAACCACCTCAACATGCATTGCTAACGTTTCTAATTGGCGACAACGATCTTTTGAATCATCTAAAGTTTTGCTAATCAAAAGTACTGAAATGTCAGCCAGTGGTTGTTTGTTTTGTAATGTTTTTTGCTGTTCTGCAAGTGGGAGTTTTAATCTCAGCCAGAAGGTTGAACCTAATCCAGGTGCGCTATTAACACCTATCTCTCCATCCATTAGCTTGACAAGCTGTTTGCTAATAGCCAAGCCTAAACCGGTGCCACCAAAACGCCGAGTTGTTGATGCATCTGCTTGGCTGAAGGGGAGAAAGAGCTTAGATTCACCCTCTACATTCATCTCCCCCCCCATGTCGATGCCAATGCCCGTATCCTGAACCTCGAGAAGTAGATCCACCAAATCATCTGCCCTTCCCTCTCTCCTAACACGAACAACAACATGACCTTTCTCTGTAAATTTGATCGCATTGCCAATCAAATTGAGCATAACCTGCCGTATACGGCCCGCATCTGCCACGATGTAACGAGGGCACTCGTGGGAGTAGTTGAGGATAAGCTCCAACCCTTTTTCATCTGCCTTGGTCGATAACAGGTGGCAGATATGGGAGAGCGCTTGTTCAAGGTCAAACTCAGAGAGCTCCAGCTCCGATTTACCCGCCTCAACCTTTGAGAAATCAAGAATATCATTAATGATATTCAACAGAGATTTTCCAGATTGATAGAGTATATCAACCTGGCCACGCTGCTCTTCATTCAACACACTTTTTTGCAACAGTTGTGCCATTCCAAGTACCCCATTCATCGGTGTACGAATCTCATGGCTCATTACCGCCAAAAATTCACTTTTTGCCTTGGTGGCTAACTCTGCTTGTTTACGGGCATCAATCAGCACCGTTTCTGCCCGGATACGCTCTGTAATATCACTTATTACAATCACATTATGTTCACTGCCTGCAGGCATCATTCGGAACTCAACCATACGAGCATCACCATTTTTACAGGTCAACATCCACTCTTGTGGTGGTATTTCAGTACCATCGGTATTGGCCTTCTTAACGATTTGCTCCCACTCACTAACAATATCATTTCGATAGATATCTTCTGGATAGACAGCCTCCCACCACTGATTCAAGGTGGCAATCTCTTCAATTGTCCAACCAAACAGTTCAACAAATTTCTGGTTAAACAGCTCAATATTGCCACTCATATCAGTGACCATCATAGGGAGTGGTGAGCAATCAAGAATCTTACGGAACTGCTTCTCTCTCTCACGCAATGTCAGCTCAGCCTGCTTACTCTCTGTGATATCTCGCAGCGTACAGTTGTATTTACGCTGTTCATCGATATGCATTTCACAGACTGTAATCTCCAGAGGAAAGCTGACGCCCGCTCTGTAAAGACCCACCGTCTCCTGTCGCATATTCACTACAGCATTGTTCTCTTCAGCTGCCATACCATCAAAGGCTGGCACCTGTTTCACCTGCAACTTGCCATAGCAAGCGGGTACCAACATATTTATATGCTTGCCCACTAGCTCTGATACCTGGTAGCCAAAAATCAACTCAATAGCTGGGTTAACTGTTTCAATAATGCCACTGGGTGTGGTGGTGATAATCCCCTCAGCAATCGTATCCAGCACCGCACGTTGATGAATTTCTCGTTCAAGTATCTGAGTACGATGACGAATAAAAACAACCATTAAAGCCAAGAAAAAGATAATTGAGAAGAGTGTCGCAGAGGTGATTGCAACACGGTTAGAGTAGATCGATTGGAATAACTCTGCCTTCTCCATCTCTGCCGCAAAGCCAAACCCTAGCTGCTCATCCCAGAGCCACACACCCACCACATTTTTAGCACCATAATAGTTAGAATACCCCTCTAGGTTCATACCCGCATGCCCAGAGATGGCTTGTTGTACCATCAAGGTTAACAGTGCTTTTTTACTATCTGTTTTTATGCCCTTACTATAACTGCGTAGCGTAATATTAAGCATCGCCTTCTGATTGAAACCAATCAAACCAGCCTCACGCAACTGCTGATCAAAACGACTCTCACTAATCAGTCGGCCCTCATCATCAAAAGCGTAAACTTCACCTGTTACACCACCCCAAGCACGCTTAAAAATAGTGGAGAAACCCAATGAAGGGTTAATACGAAAAGCGAGAATAGCAATCACCTCCCCCAGTTCATTACGAATAGGTGAGGCAGCAAACATCTCTGCACGGTCTGTTTTGACATTACCACCCATATTTGATGGCGACTGAACAGATTGTTGGGGCAGCGTCACTAAGCTTGAACCACCCCAAACTCTCTTTAGAAGCTCTGGCTGTTTAAGCAGTGCCGATATCACACCAATATCCTCACGGTCTGAGGCACTTAGATTGATGTTATCTGGCCCAATGATAAAAAAATCTTCATACTTATTACTGGAGATAGCAGGAGCCAACCAACGCCCCACCTCAACCTGAACCTTCATATCAAGCAACGTCTCTTTTGACGCTCTGTAGGCCAATAGGGTCTCTGCAAATTGGTGAGCTTTACGCATATCCGCCCACGCCAGGCTTGATGCACGCTGCACCTTTACCCAACTACGCACAGCTTGGTGAGTCATATTTAACTCAGCACGTAGGTAACGGCCAATCTCCATTTTGCTATCGGACTCAATCTTGCTTTGAATCACCCACGAACCAAATGCCAAAAAAGCTGAAGCAGTAAGCGAAAAAATAATGAGTCTATTCTTAGTTATAAATGACGTCATTGGTACCATCTAGCCGTACAGCCTCGATCCTTAAAGTAATTATTATCCTACGCCACTATTTCGGCAGAAAATCACAAAACTCAAATAGCGCTATTCAACATGTATATATTCTCATTTACTGCCCCGTTAACTGATAAACAAAACAACATGCCTAATTTCAGCACTCGGCTCTATTTCACAGACTCTCCCCACGCTATAAGAGCATTAAACAGCGCTTGATTATCTGTTTGCTCAGGCAAGTTTCTAAGCTCATGGAGGCATTTGTTGTACTCTGTTATCGCTATCGAACCACCACCTTCTTTATCATGTAGCCGTTGGTAACGATACTCTTCCCAACGATCTCGCTCATCAGTGGAGAGCAATTCAGGCCAATTACGTGCTCGGTAACGAAACAGCATTTCAGGTAGGCGGTCATCATCAAAATCAAGTGGGTATTCAGCCAATTCAGCAGGTGCCAGCCGCCTGATTGAATCCATCTTTATTCGATCCGCATCACTAAAAAAACCACCACAATAGAGCATCCTATCGGGGTCAGTAATAGGCTCAAATGCCGTTTTTTGATGGACAGATAGGATCTTCTGTTTCAAATCAGCGGCTTCTAATATTTGTTGACGGTGCCGTTTAATAGCAGCTAAATCAACTCCCCAGCGCTCAATTGCCTCATCGGTAAGCGTATTCATCGGCACGACAACTGGGGCTTTATTGAGGTGAATCGTTTTAAGTGGAATGCGCTCAACACCCTCTGGCAAATCAGCACTAGCCGTATAAAGACGATGGTGAATCTCATCCTCATTAAGTGTTAGCAACACTTTAGGTGCATGACTAAGGTCATACACAATGACACCATTTGGATTGCTGGGGTGTTTAACTAATGGCATGACAATGGCCATACAGCCACACTCTGATGAATACATAGAGGAGATGTGCACCACCGGTTCCGCTGATTTTAGGTTTAGCATCTCAGCAACTTGGCGCTTTTTACGCTGCTTGAATATATAGTCGTAAAGGCGAGGTTGTTGCTGTCGAATAAGACGGGCAAGTGCAATAGTGGCCTCAACATCTGATAGCGCATCATGTGCTGATTCATGGGCAATACCATTGGCTGCTGTAAGCTGTTCTAAACGAAAACTCTGTTTGCCATCAGGGTATTTTGGCCAGTTGATACCCTCTGGGCGCAGGGCAAAGGTGAGACGCACCATGTCAATGATATCCCAGCGTGAATTACCATATTGCCACTCACGGGCATAGGGGTCATAGAGGTTTCTATAGAGGGTATAACGTGTCACCTCATCATCAAAACGGATACTGTTGTAACCCACACCACAGGTGCCTGGTTGTGATAATTCACTATGTATTTTGGCAATAAACTCCGCCTCAATAAGACCAACAGCCGCTGCTTTTTGTGGTGTAATGCCCGTCACAAGGCAAGCTTCTGGCTGCGGCAGCAGGTCATCCGCTGGCTTACAGTAGATAACTAATGGCTCACCAATTGGATTGAGGTCTAGGTCTGTACGTAAGCCTGCAAATTGTGATGGCCGATCTCTGCTAGGATCAGCACCCCAGGTTTCATAATCATGCCAATAGAGTGTCTTTTCCATTTTTATTGCACCAAGCTGCTATTTTACAGGCAAAAAAAAACCACCCACTTTCGCGGATGGTTTTTTGTAGAGATTCTACGGTCGATTAACCGAGTTTCTCTTTAATACGTGCTGCCTTACCCGTCAGACCACGTAGATAGTAAAGCTTAGCACGGCGCACATCACCACGACGCTTCACTTCAACACTAGCGATCATTGGACTGTAGGTCTGAAAAACACGCTCAACACCTTCACCATGTGAAATCTTACGAACGGTGAAAGCTGAATTAACGCCACGGTTGCGTTTGGCAATAACAACACCTTCAAACGCCTGTTGACGCTCACGATCGCCCTCTTTAATACGCACTTGAACAACTACGGTATCGCCAGGTGAGAACTCAGGAAGCTCCCTTTCCATCTGTTCAGCATCAAGCTGCGCAATAATATTACTCATGGTGTCACTCCTCATCTCGCCGGGTTTCAGCCCGTGTGCGAATAAAATCGTCTAATAAATTCTGTTCTTCTGCTGTCAGTTCTCGCTCTTGCAGCAGGTCAGGCCGCCTAAGCCATGTACGGCCTAGTGCCTGTTGTAACCGCCAACAGCGTATCGCTTCATGGTTGCCACCCAACAGCACAGGTGGAACCGCCATATTCTCTACCACTTCTGGCCGCGTATAGTGCGGACAGTCGAGCAGGCCATCACTAAATGAGTCCTGCTCTGCGGATTCGGCATCACCCAATACACCTGGTAGAGTGCGGATCACCGAATCGATCAAAACCATTGCGGCCAATTCGCCGCCACTGAGAACGTAGTCACCAATTGACCACTCCTCATCTACATAGCGATCAATGATTCGCTCATCAATCCCTTCGTATCGTCCTGCCAACAGGATCAAGCCTTTGGCAGAGTGCTGCGAGAGATATCGAACCCCCTCTTGATCTAACCGTCGTCCCTGCGGACTCATATAGAGTACTCGAGCATTGGGAGAAGCGACCTTAGCAGCCTCAATTGCAGCTTGCAGCGGCCTGACCTTCATCACCATACCAGGGCCGCCACCATAAGGCCGGTCATCTACGGTTCGGTGAACATCATCTGTATAGTCGCGCGGGTTCCAGTGATTTAACTCAACTAAACCTCGCGTGACAGCTCTGCCACTAACGCCCTGCTCGGTAAGAGCAGTAAACATCTCTGGCAGCAGACTAATAACATCAAAGCGCATAGTCTCTTAAAAGTCAGGATCCCAATCAACAACCATCAGGTTGGCCTCAAGATCAATACGCTTGATCACATCATCTGTCACAAACGGTACCAGCCGTTCACGATCGCCTTTGATGACGATGACATCATTTGCACCTGTCTCAAATAGCTCAGAAATTTGCCCAAGCACTACGCCATCAACAGTCTCAACCTGAAGCCCTTTAAGATCTCGCCAATAATACTCACCAGATTCTGGCTTTGGCAGCTGCTCTTGATGAATAGCGATTTCGATATCCTTCATTGCAGCGGCTTGATCACGATCGTCACAGCCCTCTATTTTTACTACGATACCCTTGCCATGTTTTTTACCACTACACAGTTTGTGCATCTCCCATCCACTACGTCGTTTTAATAACCACTGCGGATAGGCCAATATGTTGTCACGCGGTGAGGTGTAGGAGTAGACTCGCACCCAACCTTTGACGCCATAAATACCGGAGATCTTGCCCAGCACTACGATATCATCGGTAGCACTCGCTTTCTCAGCTGGCGATTCAATCGTCACTGAGGATCTTCCAGCTTTAATTAAGCGGCAGCTTTAGCGTGTTCTTTTAACAGTGCTGCAACGCGATCTGATGGCTGAGCGCCATTTGATACCCAGTGATCAATACGGTCACAAGCAATACGAAGACGCTCTTCAGCGCCTTTAGCCACTGGGTTGAAGAAACCCAGACGTTCAATATAACGACCATCACGCGGCATACGGCTATCAGCCACAACGATGTGATAAAAAGGTTTTTTCTTTGCGCCGGTTCTTGCCAAACGGATGGTTACCATGGATCTACCCTAAAATAATGCACGTAGTCGACTCCCGTCGACAGGAAACGGCGTATTCTACTCAATTTTCGGCAAATGTGAAGCCTCTAAGGGGGACTTTTTACCTGTAATGCCACGATACGGCCAAATAGTATTAAAAAGGCATGCCTCCAGCACCAGGCGGCATGCGTCCTCCCAAGCTACGCATCATTTTTTTCAACCCACCACCTTTCATCTTTTTCATCATCTTCTGCATTTGGGCAAACTGCTTCAACAATTTATTAACATCTTGAACCTGGGTACCAGAGCCATTAGCAATACGGCGTTTGCGTGAACCTTTAATCACCGCCGGGAATCGACGTTCTTGTGGTGTCATCGAGTTGATAATGGCGATCAAGCGCCCTACCTGTTTATCGTCCACTTGATTCTTTACAGCATCGGGGACTTGAGACATGCCAGGCATCTTATCCATCATGCCCGCCATACCGCCCATCTGATTAACCTGTTCCATCTGATCTCGAAAATCGATCAGGTCAAACCCTTTACCCTTTTTCAGCTTAGAGGCTAATTTATCCGCTTTGCTTCGATCAAGCTTCTGCTCCATCTCCTCAACAAGTGAGAGCACGTCACCCATGCCAAGGATGCGTGAGGCAACACGATCTGGATAGAAAGCTTCCAGTGCATCGGTCTTCTCACCAACACCCATGAATTTAATCGGTTTACCCGTAATTTGGCGGACAGAGAGGGCAGCACCGCCACGTGCATCACCATCCGTTTTGGTTAAAATAACACCCGTTAATGGCAAGGTATCATTGAATGCTTTGGCTGTATTGGCGGCATCCTGCCCAGTCATGCTATCAACAACAAACAGTGTCTCAATAGGGTCTATAGTGGCATGGATCTGTTTGATCTCATCCATCATCTCGCCATCAATATGCAGGCGACCTGCCGTATCAACTAACAGCACATCTGCAAACATCTTGCGCGCCTGGTCAACGGCATCTTTTGCAATATTTACTGGCTTCTGGTCAGCCCGACTAGGAATGAAGTGTGCATTAACCTCATTGGCCAGGGTTTTCAGCTGCTCAATAGCTGCGGGGCGATAGACATCACAACTCACCACCGCGACTGTCTTCTTACCGTTGTTTTGCAGCCAGCGAGCCAATTTAGCAACGCTGGTGGTCTTGCCTGACCCTTGCAGGCCCGCCATAAGAATCACCGCAGGCGGCTGGGCAGCTAGATCGAGAGTCTCATTTACCTCCCCCATCACCTTGATCAATTCATCATTGACGATTTTGATCAGCACTTGCCCAGGCGTAAGGCTTCGCATCACCTCTTCACCAACGGCCTTCTCTTTAATCTGTTCAATGAAGGTGCGTACAACCGACAGTGCAACATCAGCTTCAAGGAGAGCCATACGCACTTCACGCAGGGTATCCTTGATATTTTCATCACTCAGACGCCCCTGCCCACGCAGGTTGTTAAGTACCTTACCCAGCCGTTCTGTTAAATTATCGAACATTAGTTATAACTACCTTTATAATTCGGTATTGTGGTGATCAATTTGACGATTATATTATGTCTGCCAATAAACACCATAATTAACGATCCAATCTAAAATCTGCCACTGTAGAATTTAGATTGGGAATCTCTACTCTAAAAACAGCAAATATGCGATTATCCGCACCATTATGAGCACAACTATTCTGACCCTACTATCAGTGGCCTTCTACTTAGCCAGCTGCATTATCATTGGACGCCGGCTTTTTGGCAGAGACCAAGAGAAGAGACCATCACGCACTCTAGCGCTTGCTATGGGGTTTGCCGGTGTTTTCACCCATGCCATTTTGCTTTACCAAAACATCATAACCATTGGCAGCGGCTTAAATCTCGGCTTTTTTAATGCCCTGTCACTGACCGCTGGCGGCATTATCTTTCTACTCATGATCTCCAGCTTAAGTAAACCGGTTGAGAACCTAGGCATCGTCCTACTACCTCTGGCAACCATCCCCATCATTTTGGCAGAGCTATATCCATCCTCTAGTCAACTTATTGGCACTGACATTCTCGGTATTAAGATACATATCTTAGTCTCCATGATGGCCTACAGCCTATTTGCATTAGCCAGTGTTCAAGCGGTGTTGTTAGCGATTCAAGACCACCAACTTCGCCATCGACACCCCGGTGGGTTCATTCGTACACTGCCTCCACTACAGACAATGGAGTCACTGCTATTTGAGATGATTGGAGCAGGTTTTATCTTGCTTAGTTTTGCGCTGTTTAGTGGCTTTATGTATCTGGACAATATGTTTGCCCAGCATCTGGTGCATAAGACTATTCTGTCAATCACTGCTTGGATTGTCTTCGCAACACTTCTATGGGGGCGTTTTCAGCGCGGGTGGCGTGGGCAGACTGCCCTAATTTGGACATTAAGTGGTTTTGTCGTACTCATGCTGGCCTACTTTGGAAGCAAAGCCGTCATTGAGTTAATATTGGTAGCAACTATTAACTAGCACCGGCCTCTTGATAGGCACGAACCGCCTTATTACCTTGCTGTAAACGGGCTAAATCGCGCTTCATGTCACCATAGAGCTGCTGACCATGAGCCATCGCTTTTTTGTCACTGTCGATGATTTTTTGTATCATCTCAGCAGCTTGTTGTGGATTATCAAATGGTGACTCAGATGAGAAACAGCATCTCATCAAACGCCCCCTCTCCACCTCAACCCTCTCCGCCTCTTCTAGCTCTCCATTAAAAATTAGCTCATGCAGTGCATTGGATTGTTCTAGAATCTGTTGCAACAACTCATTACTTGATGACATGCGATATTTGCCTTACATACCGCTGGCAGCAGGTTTTGATAGATCATTCACACTATCAGCGATAGCAGCCCATGCCGACTTAATCTCCAACAGCAACCCCATCACCTCATCCAAGATATCAACATCATTGTTCATATTGGCCTCAGCTAACCGGCGCACCATATAGTCGTAGAGATCATCAAGGTTACGGGATATCTCACCACCACCCTCCATATCCAAGCTGTTTTGCAGACCACTCACGATGGTAATAGCCCAGCTTACATAGCGCCCTTTTTCAGCAATTTCATTCCGCTGCATGTGGCCTTTAGCCGAGGCAATTTTATCCAACGCCCCATCCAGCAGCATTAGCACCAGCCGATGAGGCGTGGCATTTTCAACACCAGAAGCAACACCAACACTCTTATATTGTGAAAGCGCACTACTTGCTCTGGATTTAACCATGAGATACTCCTAACGAAGAATAGATTCTACGTTGCTATTTATTAGCTTTTGCGAACAGCGGAGTCAGCCAAGGCATCCAGCTGACGATCTAAAAATTCACTCGTTGTATTCATATTGACCATCAGTGTATCAAGTGCGGCAAACTGCTTCTGATACCGCCGTTCAATACCAACCAACCTATTTTCAAATGATTCTCGACTAATGCCAATCTGCCTGACTCTAGCACTCGCGCCTTCAAGAATGGTGTCGATTATACCATCTGTTTCTACAAAGCCTTCTAACATCGTATCAAGTTTTGTGGCGAAGCCAGCATCACTATCACTAAAAAAATTGACTACACTATCAGGGTTATCTTCCATCGCTGTTGTCATTACCGAGCTATCAAATTCCAGCCTCCCAGTATCCACATTGGTGGAGATACCAAACTCTGAAATATAATCATACTCACCCAAACCAGAAATGGGTGTATTCATTGCACTGCGAAGCTGGTTCTCTATATTTCGCAATACCCCACCACCTACTGTACTGCCCAAATTCGACAATTGGGACTTAAGATTATTGTAACTGGTGACAAAATTGCTGACGGCTGAAGTTGCTACGCTGGGATCAAGTGAAACTGTGGCTTTCGCTGAACCAACCGCCTTAAGGTCGATCGTCAAGCCATCAATAACATCATCAATACTATTGCTGCTACGGGTTACTGTTGCACCATCCACTATTAGCGATGCATCCAAATCACTCTCTGATGCTAATAGGTCACCATTTTCATCTTTATTCAGCGTCGATAAATTAAAAGTCCCTGCACCAATGGCACCACCAAATGATAGCTGTGCACGGTTATCGTACCCCTCTTTTTCTGAGGTCAGAACCAGCGTCTGATTACCGCTATCGCCTGTAATTAGACCCGCTGTGACTCCTGTAGCATTACCATCTACATTGATAGCCGCTTGTATCTCTGACAGCGTCATCTCTGTAGATAGGTCTAATGTAAAACTATTCTCCCCTACTGTTAGAGTTAGCGCATCATCTGCTGCACCGCCAAAAGTTGCAGTATCGGCAAACTCTGTTGAACCCATCTTATGCTGCTGAGCTAAACGAGTAACTGTTATATCGTAAGAGGAAGTGACAGCTTCATCTGTAGAGGTGACGGAAAATATATCAGAATCAGAAGAGGTAGATTTTGTTGCTTTAAATGTACCTGCATCACCTAGCTTTTCCGTGCTGGTTTGGAGTGCAGAGAGTGATGACTTTAGGGAGCCATAACCCGATATTTCAGCCTGAACCTTAGCCTCTTTGTTATTTAAATTAAGCAGGGGCTGTCGTTCAACTTCCATCAATTTTGAGACTATACCGGCAACATCAAGGCCGGAACCTATTCCAGGGGAGGATAAACTCGGCATGACTTGCTCCTAAATCTGTAGACCTAATGAAAAATATAGTTTAATAACCTCCATGTCACCAAACTTTGTCAGGCTTTTCCCTTGAACAGTAGAGAGAGGCCACCCATTGTTTCACTATCAAACATACGGTCACTCATCTCTTTCAGTTGTTTCTGCATGTTAAGAACCTCATCAGAGGGAATATTACGAATGGTATCACCCGTATCTGAATCAATCACCCGAACAACTGTTTTACCACTCTCTTTATCCACAAAAAACTCAAGTTGACGCTGAGCTGACTGCACAAAGTCATTAAGGTCTTCAACAACCGTTTCAATCTTTTTCTCATCAACGACTGATGCCCGAGCAGAGGCTGTCTGTTCAGGCTGCACCTGTTTCTCTACTGTAGGCTGTTCCAATGCCTTTATTGATGTAGGCACTGGCACCTCACTAACCCCTCTAGGGCTCCCCTTCGATTTCGAAGAGATAACCCCAACCACATTTTGAGATATCTCGTTAGTCATAATCACACCTATTCAGGTTTAGATGGGGAACCCAGTGTGTGGGCTCCCCACTCTATTTACTCCTTTACTGAAGTAGTGACAATACATTTTGTGGTAGTGAGTTGGCCTGGGAGACCATCGCAATACCGGCTTGCTGCAAGATTTGACCACGGGTCATTGCAGCGGTTTCAGCAGCAAAATCAGCATCACGAATACGTGACCGTGCAGCACTGAGGTTCTCACTACTAGTGCTCAGGTTAGCAACCGTTGACTCAAACCGGTTCTGAACCGCACCCAGATCAGCACGCATGGAGGAGATCTGGCTCAGCGCACCATCCAATACTGCGATGGCTGAATTAGCACCAGCAACGGTTGAAATATCAACCGCATCCAGTCTAGATAGGGCAGCTGAAGCAGTACTCATACCTGCAAAAGCCAAATCAGCACCACCCATTGTGAAGTTCTCAGCTGAACTCAAGGTAAGTGTCCCCCGAGTCGTTACACCATTGCCATCAGCCGCATCGGTACCGGTTGTTCCATCCAGGGTTTGCACAATGGCGGTTGCACCACCACCACCCGTTACACCGGCCTCACTATACTGTGTTGCTTCATTACCAAACAGGGCATTGGTTACCGTAACGGTATCTGTTGTAACAGTCGCATCAAATGTTGTAGTGCCAAGAGCTCGCTGGTCATTAATGGCGGTATTAAGGGCTGACGCAACTTGGGCGGCAGTATTACCATCAGCAACCGTCACGGCAACATTCGATCCTGAAACCGTAGCATCCGTTGTGAACTCATAGGAGATATCATCAATTACAACAACATCAGCCTCGGTTAAAGAGCCCGCAGCAGGTGAACTTAGGTCAAAGGCACCACCAATCTGAAAAGTTGATATATTGTGGTCCTCTGCATTAGTACCATCCGACACATCAAGGCCGGTGACATTTTGGATATCAGTTGCACCCTGGGCGGTTCCGGCACCAGAGGTGAGGGCAATATTACGGCCATCTGCAGCAGTCAGTGTCAATGCGCCTGTAGAGGCATCTGCAACAGCAGTTACACCTGTCTGATTCTGAACGGCATTGATCGCTGTCGCTGCATTGCGCCCTTGTGTCACTGCATTCGCATCTCCAGCGATAGAACCAATAGAGACACCGTTAATCAGTATGCCTCCATTAGATATACCAATACCCGCAACTGGAGCACTGCCAGTCACGCTATTTTCTGCTGTTGCAGTAACACCGGTTTCATTTGTTTTACTATTAATAGCCACTGCCTTTGCAGCCGCACTATCGGCTGTAAAACCAGCCGCAGTAGTAGCAGCAGAGACACCCACCTCTGTACCATTGATAGTAAAACCAGCACCATCAAAGGCAGCAGAGGAGACAGCTGTACTAGTAGCTTGGTAGGCACCTAAAAGATTGGTCGTCGCACCTGAAACACCAAAAGAGATAGTCTGGTTGGCATTAGCACCCACCTGAAACTGTGCTGATGTAAACGTACCATCCAGAAGATTTTGACCATTGAATTGGGTTGCTTGACCCACACGCTGTACTTCAGCCAATAGCTGGCTAACCTCAGCATTAAGCGCAGCACGATCCGATGCTGAATTGGTTGAGTTGGCTGACTGAATAGCCAGCTCACGGATACGCTGTAGTGAGTTACCTGATTCACTCAATGCACCCTCAGCGGTTTGAGCCAGGGAGATACCGTCATTTGCATTTCGAACAGCTTGGTTGAGACCTCGAATCTGTGAGGTCATACGTTCTGAAATGGCAAGGCCAGCCGCATCATCTTTTGCGCTGTTGATTCTTAGGCCTGAAGAGAGTCTCTGTAGAGAGGTTTGTAGTGCAGATTGTGATTTGTTCAGATTGCGCTGCGCGGTTAAGGACGCAACATTAGTATTGATTGTTTGTGCCATGATCTTGCTCCGTATTCCCCTTTAGCTACCGCTTATGGGTGCCCTCGGGGTCAGGTTTATATTTAGCGGATATACCTGAAAAGTTCGGGTATTTACCGCCTCCGATATACATAGCGGCAACATCATTATGAAACTTTAACCATCTTAGGAAAGATATTCACATGATATTTAATGCCTGTTTTTCACTTACCTTTGCTAGTTACACACCTCTTAAATTGTAGCTAATCATCATTGAAATTACTCAAATTATAACCACGGGTGGGCACAAACAACATGCCTGCCCTACCGCGCTTAATTTAGCCACCCGTAGGGAAAATAAGTTGCTCTTGCGCTGCCTAATTTTCTCGCCAGGCACGTTTTTCTCGCAGCTCTTGTTCCCTCTTATCAGCTAAGAATATCCGCTCCAACTCCTCACGCGCCTTTACCGATAGATCAACACGTTTTTCTAACTTTTCTGTACGGTAGATCTCTTGCAGCAAGCTATCTTCATGATCACGAAAGTTATTGGCCATCACTTTTGCTTGGTATGCACCAAAGCCGAGTGACTTCAGAGCATCTTCACCCAGGCGTAGCGCTGAATCTGTCGTCTCATAACGAAACAGTGAGATCTCTCGCTTCACCAGCTCTGTCGCATGGGCGATATTTTTTACCCGAGAAAGAATCTGTAGATTGGGAAAGTGGGCTTGTGCAAGATCGACAATTTCTATCGCCATTTCTGGGTTATCAACCGCAACAATCAACAGTTTGGCCTGCTCAGCACCCGCCACCCGTAAAATATCGAGCCGGCTGGCATCACCAAAGTAGATGCGGTAACCAAATTGCCGTGCTGATTCAATCTGATCGGGGTTATGATCAAGCACGGTGGTATCAATCCCATTGGCGTGCAACAGACGGCCAATACTGCGGCCAAACTGGCCAAATCCGGCAATAATTACCGGGTTATCACTCTCTTCAATAGGTTCATTCACCGGCGGGGTGTGGCCCAAACGGATGAAGCGAGGGTGAATCACCTTTTCATTGATCAGCAGTAGCAGTGGTGTAGTCATCATTGAAAGTGCAACAACGACAAAGAGCAGCCCAACCAATTCAGCATTAAGCGCACCACTCGATAGGGCAACTGAGAAGAGGACAAAGGCAAATTCACCACCTTGGCAGAGTAGGAAGACAAAAATGCCACGCTGCCCTTCAGGGATGATGCCGTTAAAAGTAATACCTACCAGCACAAATAGTTTGACCAATACCAAACCGATAACCAATGAGAATATCAATAGCGGCTGTGCCAATAGTTGGCCAAAATCGATCGACATACCAACAGAGATAAAGAAAAGCCCCAGTAGCAACCCTTTAAAAGGTTCGATCTCCACCTCTAACTCATGGCGATATTCAGACTCAGCCAATAGAACACCGGCCAAAAAGGTACCCAGGGCCATCGACATATCAACCGCTTGCATCAGCAGTGCAATACCGATGACCAGCAGCAGGGAGAAAGCAGTGAAGATCTCCCGCAGGCCTGTCTCTGCAATGTAGCGAAAGATGGGGCGAATCAGGTAGTGGCCACCAATAATGATGCAGAA
>JAMOMH010000272.1 GCA_027068675.1 Sedimenticola sp. | reverse complement strand
GCCTACCGACAGGGTGACTATGAGAGTGCTGTAGAGGCTTTTTCTACACAACAAGGGGCCAATGGAAAGTACAACCAAGGCAATGCATTGGCACTGCTAGGCCGCTATCAAGAGGCACTTAATGCCTATGATGAGGCATTAAAGTTAGAGCCCAATATGGAGGATGCCAAGCTCAACCGTGCTGAAGTTGAAAAGCTGATGCAACAACAACAAGAACAAGAAGAGCAGAAGCAGGATCAAAAGCAAGAGAGCGATACAGAGGAGCAAAAAAAGGAGGATGAGGAGAAGAAGAGCGACTCTGGAGAGGAAGAGCAACAGGGTGAACAGGAGCCTTCTGATGAGCAGAAAGAGGGCAAACCTGAAGAGCAAGAGTCTGAGGAGAGTACCCCATCAGAAGAGGAGAAGGCACAGCAGGAACCTGCTGAAGCTGAAGAGTCTGATGAGAAAGGCGAAGATGAGGCAGAAGCGGAGTCTCTCAGCCAAGAGGAGCAGCAGGCGATTGAGCAGTGGTTACGCCGTATTCCCGATGACCCAGCCGGTCTACTACGCCGTAAGTTCAAATATCAATATGGCAAGCGCCCACCACGCTCAGGCACGGGGAGTGATCAACCATGGTAGTTCAACAGCCACGCCTACCAACAATCACTCTGTCTACCTTCATATCTATAGGTCTGCTTCTGCTCTGCTTGCTCCTGCCAACCACTCTGTTGGCTAAGGTGAGTGCCTCAGTTGATCGCAATATGCTCTATCTGGGGGATAGCACCATTCTCACCATTGAGGCTGAAAACCAAGAGGGTACACCAGATTTTTCACCACTCGACAAAAATTTCCGTGTCGGCAACACCAGCCAAAGCCAGCAAATATCTATCGTAAACGGAAGCTACAGCAACAAGACCAGCTGGCGCATTGAGATTCAACCACTGACGGCAAAGGATGCAATTATCCCACCTATCCAAGTGGGTAGTGAGCAGACTCAGCCCATCCTGCTCAACATCAAACAGCCAACAGCCCAGGAGCAGGCTCAAACGGCAAACGATATCTTTATTCAGGTGAAGGCCGATAGTGGTAATCAACGCCCATTTGTACAGCAACAAATTCGCTATAGCGTCCTGCTATTTTTCCGTCTACCACTGCTTGAGGGTGAGCTGAGCGATCCAGCAGTTGAGGATGCCATTATTGAGCAACTGGGCGATGCAAAACGCTCCCATACCATCCACAATGGCGTTGAATACCAGGTCATTGAGCGACACTACGCCATCTTTCCTGAGAAGAGTGGTCAACTAACCATTCCACCGATCATCTTTCAAGGACGGGTGAGTAGCAACACACCACGCCAGCGCCGACCTCAATCAGCACGAGACCGTTTTTTTCAAGATAACTTCTTTAGCCCGCGGCACTCTGCACAAAGCAGCCGGCCCGTGCATATTCAGAGTGAAGCTATTACACTGCAAATCCAACCACAACCCGCTGGATATAGCGGCCAACACTGGCTACCAAGTGAGCAGCTTGCACTAAAAGATAGCTGGGCTAAATCACCACCTGAGTTTCGTGCCGGCCAGCCCATTAGCCGCACCATCACGATTGAAGCGAAGGGTTTGGCTGCCTCTCACATCCCACAATTAGCTCTGGATGCCCCCAGCCATCTACGCATCTACCCTGAGCCAGCAGAGACAAATAGCGTCACCGATGGCACTTGGGTCTTTGGACAGAGTGAGCAGAAATTCACCTACATTCCATCCCAATCTGGCCGACAGAGCCTACCCGCTATCACTTTAACCTGGTGGAACCTCACCACTGGCCAGCAAGAGGTCAGCACACTTCCCGCATGGCAGATTGATGTATTGCCACCTCTTGAGGGCACGGCACATCAATCCACCATAGAGAATTTGGAAGCTCCGACTAAAAAAGAAGAAGAGACAAAAAGCCTAGAACAACCAGATGAGAGTGAGATCAATTGGGGCTATCTCTCTCTATTCGTTGGAATAACGCTGCTCCTACTACTAAGTGCCTATTACTATCGACTCAAGCAGAAAGAGATCACACGTTGGATATTACCAAACAGAGAGCGTGAGAATAGAGAGACCGCTATTTTGAATAATCTAGCGAGCGCCTGTAGTGACAACAACCCTGCTGCTGCAAGAAAAGCACTACTACAACTTGCTGCAGAGAGATGGCCACAACGCACCACTATTGGGCTTGGCGTATTGGCCCAACAGCTTTCAGAGGGTGCGGCTGAACTACAAGCACTCGACAAAGCGCTCTATGCTACGGATAGATTAAACTGGTGCGGTGCAGATCTGTGGCAGATATTTAAGAGAGGTTTGCCCATAAAAAAGCCGCCATCTGAAAAGAGAGATGACGGCCTTGAGTCGCTCTATCCACATTAAAGTGGGTAGTGAATCTGTTACATCAGGCGGGTTTTGGCCCAGCCGCGACTACCTCAGCTGAGACCATCATTTCAAAATCCTTGAAATTATCTCTAAACGCTTTAGCCAACTCACGTGCTTTTATCTCATAAGCTGCTTTGTCCTGCCAGGTGTTGGCAGGGTGCAGCACATTAGAGTCAACACCTTCACAAAACTCAGGTATCAATAAACCAAAGATAGGATCTTCTTGCAGTGGAGCTTTTGCTAATTCACCCGACAGTGCTGCATTTAGTAGCGCCCGGGTCAGGTTGATATCCATGCGTTCACCAACACCGTATGGGCCACCAGACCAGCCGGTATTGATCAGCCAGCAGTTGACATCATGCTCTTCTAATTTCTTGCCAAGCAGCTTGCCATAGACCCCTGGCTCCAGCGACATAAATGGCGCACCAAAACAGGTGCTGAAGGTCGCTTGCGGCTCTGTAATACCCGCCTCAGTACCCGCCACTTTGGCGGTGTAACCAGAGAGGAAGTGGTACATCGCCTGTTCAGTGGTTAGCTTGGCGATGGGTGGCAGCACGCCAAAAGCATCACAGGTGAGCATAATGATATTTTTTGGGTGGCCAGCAATACCCGGGTAGATGGCGTTAGGAATATGGGTAATCGGATAGGCTGCACGCGTATTTTCTGTTAAATCATTATCATCAAGATTTACACGGCGATGGTGGAAATCCATGCCGACATTCTCAAGAATGGTGCCAAAACGACGAGTGGTCTCAAAGATCAGCGGCTCTTTCTCTTGTGAGAGGTTGATCACTTTAGCGTAGCAGCCACCCTCTAAATTGAAGACACCATTATCGCCCCAACCGTGCTCATCATCACCCAGCAACTTACGTTTTGGATCAGCTGATAGCGTTGTTTTTCCAGTACCTGAAAGACCAAATAGGATCGCCACATCGCCCTCTTCACCCACATTGGCTGAAGCATGCATGGAGAGGATCTCCTCTTGTGGCAACATGAAGTTCATAACAGAGAAGATCGATTTTTTGATCTCACCCGCATATGGAGTGCCGCCAATCAGAATACGACGTTGGCCAAAATGGACAATGATAAAGGCTTCAGAGTTAGTACCATCTTCACTTGGTACGGCCAATAAATGAGGGACATGCAGAACGGTAAATTGCGCGGCAGCTGGGTCCAGTTTTCGTCCCATATCTTCTGGGCGGATAAACATCGTGCGGGCAAACAGGGAGTGCCACGCATCATGTGTAACTACTTTGACTTGCAGTTCATGGTCGGGGTCAGCACCCACCAGCAGATCCTGAATAAAGATATCTCTCCCTTCTAGGAAGTGACAGACACGGCTATAGAGTTTGTCAAAACTAGCTTCAGAGATGGGACGGTTCACCTTGCTCCACCACACCTGATCTCGACTGCTTGGCTCATCAACAATAAATTTGTCGTTAGGCGATCGTCCGGTATAACTTCCAGTGCGTGTTACCAATGGCCCCATGTGGGCAAGGAAACCCTCCCTTCTTCGTATTGCTGCTTCATAGAGCTGTGCGGTGGGGAGGTTGTCGTGAATATTGCCTAGGTTTTTAAGGCCCAGTCCTGCCAATACTTCATCAAGATTATTTGTACTCAATTTCTCACTCCAAGTTTTATTGTTTTATTGTTTTATTGGGCATGAAATACGCATGATTTATCCAGAGGTTCCCTTGCATATTCAGCTCCAGAATGATCTTCCATTGCAGAGTATTTTGCAAAAAATATTAGCTCCCTCTAAGAACAGCGTAGAAAGAACCATCTGAAAAGGAGATAACAGTGTTGTTGGCAAAATGGCGCTCTATTTTACATCCCGCTCTTCACGCATGCGCCGCAGCAATTCACCCTGTCGACGCAGGATATGTCGAATCAGGGCATCACGATCATTATCGCGAATATACTCAAAATCGATACGAACTTGGTAGCCATCTATATCAGAAAGCTCACATGAGACAACTCGGCCAATAACCAAAATGCCGGTGTAGGAGGGGAATAGCAGCAACTTAACCTCAAGTGGCGCACCCAATTCAATAGCCTCATCGACAGTAAAGGCAATACCCCCTGCACTTAAATTAGCAATCTGTTTTGGCAGGTCAGTTAGCTCACTATTTTTTGACAGGTAACTCTGTGCCAACAGTTCAATTTTTTCATCAAGCCCTCTTAAATAATCTGCAATATCGGGCTCACGTTGATCAATTCGATGCAGTGTTGCTGCCAGCTGTTGGGTAATACTGGACATACGGGTTAAAACCGTCAGATCAGTTAAGCCAAAGGTGAGTTCATTGATTCTGCTAGGCATCTCCTCTTCTGTGAGAAGTTCAAAACTCAAATTAACTTTATCATCCAAGCGAAAAAACTTACGCCGATCTTTCTCACAATTTTTATCTTTTTGGTCACTCATATTCAGATGCTCTTATCTCTCTTCCTGGGTTGATATGCTGCCCTTGTTCCAACACTAATTCAACGCGTCTATTTCTCGCTCGATTCTCTGCTGAGTCATTGGGGACAAGGGGCCGAGTATCCGCATAGCCCTCTATCTTTACACGCCCCATATCGACATTAGGGTGGCGCAACAGAGCATGCACTACCGTGACTGCACGAGCAGAAGATAACTCCCAATTTGAGCGAAAGCGCATCGTTGATATAGGTATATCATCAGTATGACCAGCGACAATAATATCACCCTCCTGGCTAGCGACTACAACACCAATTTTATCCATTATTGCAAAAAAATCGGGGTGTGGTTGATCACTGCCTGAGCCAAAGGAGCCTTTCTCCTGAATACGCACGATGACACGCGTCTCATCAAAATCAATCTCAACCATCCCCTCTTCAATCTCCTCGGCAAGATCCTCCTTTAGCTCTTCTGCAATCATCTCTGCCTGCTCAGCAATTTTTGCTTGCAGTGCTTCAATTAACTCTTCATTAACCTCTGCCTCACTCTGTTTCTCTTCAGTGATATCAAGATTTTTATTTGTATCATCCGTTGTCTGCTGTCTAATTTCATTGATGAGCGTTGGCTGTGGCTTACCGGGTGAAAACTCCATTTTTACCACACTGGTTCCTTTCACAATCTCATTAGCTGGAATCTCTTTTTGCACACCAAATGCATCTTTCATCGAATCAGCCATCTTCTTAAAACGTACTGCATCCATCTCTGCAAATGAGAGCAGCAGCACAAAGAAACACATCAGCAGAGACATCAAATCTGCAAAGGTGCCCATCCAAGGTGGTAGCCCCTCCTCACAGGGTGGGCACTCTGGCACATCAGCCATCAGCGCCCTCCTCATCCTCTCTGATACGTTTTCCAGCAGGTAGATAGGTGGAGAGCAACTGCTCGAGAATTTTTGGATTCATCCCCTCTTGTATGCCAGAGATAGTTTCAACAATTAAGGCGCGGTTGATCTTCTCCAGCTCGGAGACCCTAGCCAATTTATCTGCTAATGGCTGGGCGAATGTATTGGCAATAATAGCACCATAGAGTGTTGTCAGTAGGGCTACAGCCATTGCAGGGCCGATACTGGCGGGATCAGACATATTGGCTAACATCTGCACCAAACCAATCAATGTACCAATCATGCCCATTGCTGGAGCCATGACAGCCATGTTTTTAAACATTCGCTGCCCCACCTCGTGTCGTTGAATGGTTTGAGCAATATCTTTGCTCAACATTTTGCTAACCAATACAGGGTCATG
>JAMOMH010000271.1 GCA_027068675.1 Sedimenticola sp. | reverse complement strand
GAGTCGATCATGATCGGTATCTTGGCGATATCGGGTTCAGTGGCAATTAGGTTGAGGAAGCGAACCATGGCCGCTTTTGAATCGAGCATCGCCTCATCCATATTGACATCGATGATCTGTGCGCCATCCTCAACCTGTAGTCGACAGACATCCAGCGCCTCCTCAAACTTCTCCTCCATAATCAACCGCTTGAAACGGGCTGAACCGGTGACATTGGCGCGTTCACCGATATTGACGAAGAGTGATTCTGCTGTGATATTCTGTGCTTCAAGGCCAGAAAGTCGGCACGCCTTGGGGATATTTGGTGGAATACGTGGTTTATGTTTTGCAGCGACATCGGCAATGGCGCGAATATGGTCAGGTGAGGTGCCGCAGCAGCCACCGACAATGTTGAGAAAACCGCTGGTGGCCCACTCATCGATTTTATCTGCCATCTCCTCAGGCCCAAGGTCATACTGTCCCAGTTCGTTGGGCAAACCGGCGTTGGGGTGGACGGAGACGCTGGTCTCACAGATTTGTGAAAGCTCCTCCACATATTGACGCAGTTGATCGGGGCCGAGAGCACAATTGAGGCCCATGGAGATCGGTTTGATGTGGCGCAGTGCGTTGTAAAAACCCTCAGTCGTTTGGCCAGACAGCGTACGACCGGAGGCATCGGTGATGGTGCCGGAGATCATGACTGGCAGACGGATCTTGTCCTCATCAAAAACCTGTTCTACGGCGAAAATAGCTGCTTTGGCGTTCAGTGTGTCGAAGATGGTCTCAATGAGGATGATGTCGCTGCCACCCTCGATTAACCCGCGAGTTGCCTCAGCATAGGCGGTGACCAGCTCATCAAAGGTGATATTGCGTAGGCCGGGGTCATTAACATCGGGTGAGAGTGAACAGGTGCGATTGGTTGGGCCAAGTACACCGGCAACAAATCGAGGGCGGTCGGCGGTTGCGACGGTATCACACGCCTCACGCGCCAGTTTTGCTGAGACAACATTGATCTCGTAACTCAACGCCTGCATATCATAATCAGCCATTGAGACAGTGTTAGCGTTGAAGGTGTTGGTCTCAACGATATCTGCACCCGCCTCTAGATAGGCTTGGTGAATATCGCGAATTATCTTGGGTTGGGTGATTGAGAGTAGATCATTGTTGCCCTTAAGGTCAGAGGGCCAATCAACATAGCGTTCGCCGCGGTAATCGGCCTCACTTAGCTTATGGCGCTGGATCATGGTGCCCATAGCGCCATCCAAAATCAAAATGCGCTGCTTTAGCAGTTTGTTGAGCTGCTGTGCAGGATTGTTGAGTTGTTGATCCACCGTATCTACCTATAATTTTAATGGTTAAGAGAGAAGGGTGGATCATACAGGGTCGCTGCCCATTTCTCATCTAGCTGGTCTCTTTGTAACGCTGTTAGTGGAGTAAAAAGCAGCAAGAGTCGGCAGGCGGAATAAAATTCGTATAGTATTAATCTAAGGAAGCTCTGAACACGTCATGATTGTTTTATGCTGGTTGAAATTGCTCAATGGTTACACTTGCTATAGTCAAGGAAGAAGGCCCAAAAATAACTTTTTGCTGCTTTACCATCTAAGCTTGAAGGGTTTTATAAGAAGAAAGCTGCTCTATTGGAGGATTGTGTTTTGGCAAAAAAAGTACTCTTAGTTGATGATTCGAAATCTGCGCGGATTGTCCTGAGTCGGTTACTGCAGAAGTGTGACTTTGATGTTGATATGGTTAATTCCGGTGAGGAGGCACTTGAGTATTTGGAGGATGGTCGGCCAGACGCCATTTTTATCGACTACATGATGGATGGCATGGATGGTCTGGAGGCGATTGGTCGAATCAAGAAAGATCCCGCGATATCAGCTATTCCCATCATAATGTGCTCTGCAAATGAGGGGCGGGATTATGTGACAGCCGCCATCTCCTATGGCGCTCTAGGTATTTTGCCAAAGCCCCCTACAAAAGATCGTCTTGCAGATATTATTGCCCTGATTGAGAAAGAGTGGAAATCTCAGGAGAGGGCAGCAAGAGATGAGGTGTCAATGGGGCGTTCCCTACCTGCTTCAGAGTTGACGTTTGCCATCTCAGCTGAGGAGGTTCGAGGGCTTGCGGTTAGTGCTGCGAATGATGCAATAACTGAGCAAGTGGAGCCGCTGGTTGATAAAGCAATAGCGGCTCGGGTGGATGATGTGATTGCATCACACATTCCACCCATGAGTGAGTTGAAATCCGAGATTGTTGTTGAGGTGATGTCAAAGCTTGAGAGTGTGATCCATGAAGTGAATGATAAAGCGGTTGCTGAAGTGATTGAAACCCACTTTAGGGCGCAGTGGGAGGAGTTCTCAAACAAATTGAATGAGCAGTTGGCGATATTTCAGAGCAATTTGCAGGAGGAGTTGCCGAAAAATAGCATTGTAATGCAGCAGATTCGCGATGTAGCTGAGAGTGCTGTTGAGGCGGCAGCAGCTGAGGAGGTGAGTCGTGTGGCTAGAGATGTGGCATCAAATGTAGCCGTTGAGCTGACAGAAGAGCTATTAAATGGTGCGCTTCAGCAACAGACAGATGATTATGATGACAAAGGGCGAGTAACGAAGCCGTTGATGGGCATGATCTATGTGAGTACAGTGCTTTCGGTGGTTGCTGTCTCACTCGCGCTCTACTTTTTTATGGGATAGATGATGTTGACTCACTTTGTAAATGGACGCCCGCTAAGCTCTCCCTATCCTGCTGGCCTAGAGAGTGTTCAGTTTGGTATGGGCTGTTTTTGGGGGGCAGAGCGACTGTTTTGGCAGCAGTCTGGTGTCTATGTCTCTGCAGTGGGTTATGCCGGTGGTGTGACTGAAAACCCAACATATGAAGCGGTTTGTAGTGGCAGCAGTGGCCATACAGAGGTGGTTCTGGTGGTATTTGATCCAAAACAGATCACGTTTGAGTCGTTGCTCAGGCTGTTTTGGTGCTCCCATGATCCGACGCAAGGTATGCGGCAAGGCAATGATGTTGGCTCGCAATATCGCTCCAGTATCTATTTTTATGGTGATGCTCAAAAGCCTCTTATTGAATACTCCAGAGAGAGCTATCAACAATCACTATGCCAAGCAGGATATGGCGAAATAACAACAGAGATAATACCTGCGCCTCAACTCTATCTTGCGGAGAGTTATCATCAGCAATATCTAGCTAAAAATCCTGATGGTTATTGCTCTCTGTCTGGAACAGGCGTTGAATTAACAGACAATTTTTGAGTGTAGAGCTCAGTTCTTTGGGCCAAATTGATAAGTGACCTATTCAGAGCCGCCTCTATTTTCAATTTTAAGCTAAAGAGTCATTGACCTCCTAATGGATAGCCCATATACTTCGCGGCGCTGAACAACCCGGCTGTTATATTTTCTAAGGAGTCGGGATGCTGATTGTAGACAAGCAACGAGCGCAAATGGCAGTGAAGGTACAGGTAGCATTTACGCTGCTTTTTTCAGCCATTTTGATGCTTGTTGGAGTGGTTGTCGCATACTCCGCCGTAATTGGCGGGCTGATTGCCGCCGTCGCAAACGCATTTTTTGCCAAGCGGGTCTTCGTTGACTACCGAGCACAGTCGCCCGGTCTGTTATTAGCACAAATTTACAGTGCAGAGATCGCAAAACTTGTTCTGGTGGGCGTGCTATTTGCCGCTGCCATTGCCTGGATTGAGCCGCTAAGTGCAGGTACGCTTTTTTGTGTATTTATTGTTGTTCATCTTATACCTTCGATGATGACGTTGATCGGCCACTAATGGCCGCCGACTTTTGGGAATTGATAGATGTCTGCTAGTACCGCTGCAACAATCACCTCTGGTGAATACATCAAACACCATTTGACTAATCTGACCTATGGTCAATTAGCCGATGGTAGCTATGGTGTTGCAGAAACCGCTGAAGCCGCTAAGGCGATGGGTTTTTGGGCTATTCACCTTGATACCATGTTCTGGTCGATTTTTTTGGGTGTTGTCTTCCTCTATTTTTTCAGGAAGGCTGCCGTCACCGCGACAACGGGCGTCCCGGGCGGGTTACAGAATTTTTGTGAGTGGATTGTTGAATTTATTGATGAGAGTGTCCGAGGTTCATTTTCAGCAAAGAATGATCTGGTCGCTCCCATTGCGTTGACCATATTTGTCTGGATCTTCCTGATGAATGCTATGGATCTGATTCCGGTTGACCTGATTCCATGGATCGCTACTGGGTTGGGTATCCACTTCATGAAAGTGGTTCCAAGTACCGATCCAAATGCAACATTTGGTATGGCGATCGGCGTTTTTCTTCTAACGCTTTACTACAGCATTAAAATTAAAGGTGTGAAAGGGTTTGTCGGTGAGCTGACGCTACAGCCATTCGCATCGAAGAATCCTGTGGTGAATGCGGGCTTTATCCCAATTAACTTCTTGCTTGAGTTTGTGAGTCTGATTGCCAAGCCAATCTCACTCGCGCTACGACTCTTTGGTAACATGTATGCTGGCGAGATGATCTTTATTCTAATCGCGATTATGTATAGCGCCGGTGCCATGATGGGTATCTTTGGTGGCTTGCTACACATGGGTTGGGCGGTTTTCCATATTCTAGTTATTACGCTACAGGCGTTTATTTTCATGACGCTGACCATCGTATATCTGGATATGGCGCATAACGATCACTAAGATTTTATTGAATTATATTTTTACTATCCAACTAACCTCGTAACGGAGACAAAAATGGAAAACGCACTGCTTTATATTGCTGGCGCATTGATGATGGGCCTGGGTGCTCTGGGTGCTGCAGTCGGAATTGGCGTCCTTGGTGGCCGCTTTCTTGAAGGTGCTGCTCGCCAGCCAGAACTAATTCCAATGCTGCGGACTCAATTCTTCATCGTCATGGGCTTGGTCGACGCGGTTCCTATGATCGCTGTTGGTCTTGCAATGTACATTCTGTTTGCTGTTGCTGGCTAAGCTGCATCAATGCGAACGAACTTTCATCTTCCAATGAAAGGTGAGGTAACTCCCAGATGAACATCAATCTGACACTAGTTGGCCAGATGCTCACTTTTGCACTGTTCGTGTGGTTCACGGTTAAATACGTTTGGACCCCGATCACTGATGCTCTTGATGAGCGTCGCAAAGGTATTGCTGACTCTCTTGCTGCTGCTGAACGCGGTGCGCATGAAAAAGAGCTAGCAGAGCAACGCGCAACAGAAGTGCTACGCGATGCAAAAACACAAGCGGCTGAAATCATTGCGCAGGGCCAGAAACGTGGCGCTGAGATCGTAGATGAAGCTAAAGAGGATGCACGGACTGAAGGCGAACGCTTGCTGGTTGCTGCGAAAGCAGAAGTTGAGCAAGAGCGTCATAAAGCACGTGAAGAGCTGCGTAAGCAGGTCGCCGCCCTGGCAGTAGCCGGCGCTGAAAAAATCCTTAAGAAAGAGATCAATGCCTCTGCACATAAAGGCATTCTCGATACGCTTGCAAAACAGATCTAGGGCAAAACAATGGCCGCAGAAAACACAACCGTTGCACGCCCCTATGCTGAAGCACTCTTTAACCGTGCTTCAGAGAGTAAAAAACTGGATCAATGGTCCGATGCTCTCGCGCTGTTGAGCGCTGTTGCAAGCGACGATCAGATCGCTGCTATTAATGCTAATCCAAGTGTCGAGCGAACTCGTGTCGCTAAACTGGTTATTAGTGTTTGTGGTAAAGGTTTGACTGCTGAAGGCAAAAATCTCGTTAAGCTCTTGGTTGAAAATGACCGGCTTGATGTGATGCCTGAAATTGCAGAGCTATATGAAGCATTAAAAAATGAGGCGCAGGGCGCGATTGATGCGCTGGTGATTACACCATACGCGGTAAAAGCTGCCGAGCAGAAGATGCTGGCAGAAGCGCTCAAGAAGAAGCTAGGGCGCGACGTGAGAATCACCAGTGAAGTTGATCCAGATCTCATTGGCGGAGCAATTATCCGTGCAGGGAATATGGTAATCGACGGTTCTGTCTCAGGACAGCTGCGAAAACTGGCCACCGAATTAGGCATTTAAGCGAGAAGGCATCATGCAACTCAATCCATCAGAAATTAGTGATCTGATCAAAAGTAAGATCGAAAATTTTGATCAGAAAACGCAAGCTCATAACGAAGGCAC
>JAMOMH010000270.1 GCA_027068675.1 Sedimenticola sp. | reverse complement strand
CCCAACTCTCGCCAACGCTTTTCAATCCGTTTCATTGATATGGGGTAACGGGTTTTTAGCTGTTGGGCAAAGAGTGAGACACGTAGCTCCTCTATCTGCCAACGGATCTCATCAATGCGTGGGTCGGGGCGATTTTGTTGGCGTATTTTCTCATCACGCTGCTGCCATCGTTCAACCAGCGGTTTGAGTTCGCGGGTGAGCTGACAATCCCTTTCTGCAGCATGGCCGAGTTTTTCAATACGCTGGCGTAGCCCTTTTAGGTATCGTGGGAACTGCTGGAGTTCACTGTATGGTGTTTGCAAAAGAAAGCCTTGGAAAATTAACCGCTGGAGCTGCTGCTCTATATCAGTCACCGATTCAAGCCAGTTGATCTGATTGATGGAGGCGATGCTTTTGCGGATCTTCTGATAAGGCTCAAGGATATTCTCAACCAACTTGCTCACCTCATTGGCTTGGTTGATCAACTCACCACGCTGCGCCTCAATGCAGTCGTTAAACTGTTGGCGGCTTCTGATACTGGGCTGATTTTCAATAAAGGTGCGATCAAATATCAGTGCAATTAGCTGCTGCTCAATATCGGCTCCATGGGCCATTTTTAGGCCATCGGCTGCTTTGGGTACTTTGGCGTAACGCAGTTTAAGGCTGTTGAGGCTCGGCAGATTTTTACGCAGGTAGCGCAGCTCTTTAGATAACTTGAGCATGAAGAGGCGACGCAGACCGGCACGGTGATCTGAATCGGCTCGTTCACGGGAGTCAAGCACGCGCAGGGCGACGCTATCACCCTCATCAACCAGTGCGGGAAAGCCTTTCAGTTTGATTGTCCCTTGGGTGATATCTAGGGTCTCGGGCAGCTCATCACTCTCGGGCCAATCGGTCAAACCCGCTTGCTCTTCACGGCTGATGGGCTGTTTGCGAAAGCTACTATCGGCTTGATCGGCAAAGCGTTTTTTAAGGCTATTGAGATCACGATCGGTGGCTAACCGTTTGCCCTCTTCATCAACCACCTCAAAGTTCATGCGTAGGTGTTGTGGCAACTTCTCTTCTGACCAGGCATCCTCGGGTATATAGATACCTTTGTGCTGTTTCAATGCTTCAGCCAACACCTGAATCAATGGCCGTTCGGAGGGTTGCATCAGCTTCAGGCAGGCATCCGCTACATCGGGTACCGGCACCAACTGTTTACGCACTGTTTTTGGCAGGCCACGCAGTAGGGCGATAACACGCTCACGCAGCAACCCCGGCACCAGCCAATCACAGCGTTCATCGGAGACTTGGTTGATAACAGCCAGCGGCACTTTTAGGGTGACACCATCGGCTTTATGAGTGGGATCAAAGTGGTAATCGAGCGGTAGGTGTACACCGTTAAAGCCCAGCTCATCGGGGTAGAGGTCTGTGCACACCTGCGACTCATCTAACAGTAGATCCGCTTCAGACATCTGCAGCAGTTTTGGCTCTGCTTTGCTATTTTTACGCAGCCACTTCTCAAAGGCGGGTTGGTTACAGATCTCAGGTGGCAGATGCCTATCATAGAAGGCGTAGATTGCCGCCTCATCAACCAACAGATCTTGTCGCCGAGCTTTATGCTGTTGCGCCTCTATCGACTCGATGAGATTGAGGTTGTGCTTCCAAAAGGGGGCGCGAGTGTTAAAATCCTGCTCGACCAGCGCGGAGCGGATGAAGATGATACGCGCCTCAACGGGATCAATCGGGCCAAAGTTGACTTTGCGCCGTGGCACCAGGGTGATGCCAAATAGCGTTACCTTTTCATAGGCAGCCACTTGGCCCCGTTTTTTCTCCCAATGCGCTTCGGAGTAACTTCGTTTGAGTAGCTGTTGCGGCGCCACCTGTTCAACCCATTCAGGCTGAATGGTGGCGACACCTCGCGCATAGAGTCGGCTGGTCTCCACCAGCTCTGCAGCCATGATCCACTTTGGTCGCTTCTTGAACAGGCCAGAACCAGGGAAGATCATAAAGCGACTGTTGCGCGCACCCAGGTACTCATGCTCTTTATCTCGAAAACCGATATGGCTCAGTAGACCGCTCAGCAGTGCGGTATGAACCGCTTCGTAACTCGCCTCATTGTCGCTCTCTTTATAACCCATCTCATGCATCTGACCACGAATCTGTTGGTGGATGTCGTGCCACTCCTGCATGCGATTGGGTGAGAGAAAACGCTTTTTGCAGAGTTGATGGAACTTGCGGCGGCTGAGGTGACGGCGCTGCTGCTCCATCTCATTCCAAAGCTGTAGGTCGCTTAGAAAATCGGATGCTTCGTTGCGAAAAGGGGCATGGGCTTGGTCGGCCTGCTGCTGTTTATCCACAGGGCGATCTCGTGGATCTTGCACGCTGAGGGCTGCGGCGATCACCATCATTGCTTTCAGGCAGCCCATATCGGTAGCTGAGAGCAGCATCTTGCCAATGCGTGGATCAACCGGCAGACGAGCCAGTTGGCGACCCAGTTGGGTGATGGCCCGTTTACGATCAACGGCACCAATCTCTTCCAATACGCGATAGCCATCGCTGATTAGACGAGAATCGGGGGGATCGAGAAAGGGGAAGTCACTCAGCTCACCAAAACCGAGCTGCTTCATCTGCAAGATAACGGAGGCTAGATTGGTACGTTGAATCTCTGGCTCGGTAAATTCGGCGCGCTCATCAAATGCCTCCTCTTCATAGAGGCGAATGCAGACCCCCTTTGCAACACGGCCACAACGCCCTTTGCGTTGATTGGCACTGGCTTGGGAGATACGTTCAACAGGCAACCGCTGCACTTTACTACGGTGGCTGTAGCGGCTAATACGGGCAAAACCAGGGTCAACCACATGCCGAATGCCAGGCACGGTGAGTGAGGTCTCGGCCACATTGGTCGCCAGTACCACTCGCCGCCCTTGATGCGTTTTAAATATCCGTCCCTGTTCAGCGGGGCTGAGACGGGCGTAGAGTGGCAGAATCTCAGTCAATCTCATCGCATGTTTATGCAGATGTTCGGCCGTTTCACGGATCTCCCGCTCACCACTGAGGAAGACCAACACATCACCACGGTCAACGCGCTCCAGTTCATCAATGGCATCGACAATCGCCTGCTGCATCGGCTCATCACGTTCACCTGAAGGCTCTTCTGGTGGCATGTAACGCAGCTCAACCGGAAAGGTACGCCCAGAGACCTCAATCACAGGTGCGCCATTGAAGTGTTTGGAGAAACGCTGCGGGTCGATGGTGGCGGAGGTGATGATTAGTTTTAGATCCGGCCGTTTGGGGAGTAGATTTTTTAGATAGCCGAGCAGGAAGTCGATATTGAGGCTGCGTTCATGCGCCTCATCGATGATCAGGGTGTCATATTGGTTAAGAAAACGGTCTCGCTGAATTTCGGCCAGCAGAATGCCGTCGGTCATCAATTTGATGTGGCTATCTGCACCCACACGGTCGTGAAAACGGACTTTGTAGCCAACCGATTCGCCCGTCTCCTGACCCAATTCAGAGGCGATACGACTGGCCAGGGTACGTGCTGCGATACGGCGGGGCTGGGTGTGACCGATGTAACCGGCAACGCCACGACCCAAGGTGAGGCAGATCTTTGGCAGTTGGGTCGATTTACCCGAGCCGGTTTCGCCACAGAGAATGACCACTTGGTTATCGCGAATCAGCTCAGCAATCTCTTGCCAACGCTCACTGACCGGCAGCTCTGCTGGAAATGTCGGTTTTGGGAGGGCCTGTTGTCGCTGAGCCAGCCGCTGATGTGAGGCTATTACATCACGTTTCAGCTTCGCTAAAGCCTCAACCGATGAGTGCTTATCGCAACTTTTTAGCCGTCTCAATCGCTGCCGAAATGGGTGGCGATCGACCTGCATGCAAGACTCTATTTCATTATGAAATGGCACCTAGCTATTGAGCGTCTTAACAATGCGAGAGGCAATCTCCTCAATTGATTTCTCTGAGGTATCGAGCACGTCAATATTGAGTTTTTTAAACATGGCACTGGCCATTTTGACCTCAGTTTGACAGCGCTTTAGCGAGCTATATTCACTGCCAGAGCGTCGTACTTCACGAATCTGCTGCAAACGCTTCGGTTCAATAGTCAGACCAATCAGTTTATGCTTCTGCAACTTGAGTGCTTCAGGCATGATGCCCTTCTCAAAATCATCAGGAGTCAATGGATAGTTGGCCGCCTTCAGGCCAAAGTGCATGGCCAAATAGAGACAGGTGGGGGTTTTTCCAGAACGTGAGACACCCACCAGAATAACATCCGCCTTATCAAACTTATCCATTCGCATGCCATCGTCGTTATCCATCGCATAGTGGATCGAGTTGATACGGCTCTCATAGTCATCGGTAATACCATGACTTTGGCCCGATTTGAAAATGGGCTCTACACCCAGCTCTTCGCTCAAGATAATTGAGAAGGTATCAAACATCTCAAGGTAAAGGCAGTCACCCTTACGCAGAATTTTACTGATTTCACAATCTGCCATAGTGGCAAAAACGATGGGGCGGGTGCCACTTTGCTCTTTAATCTCAACAAAGCGTTGCAGTAACTTGTGGGCCTTCTCTTCTGTATTTACAAACGGCAGGTAGATTTTTTCAAACTCAACCCCATCAAATTGATGGAGCATGCTCTGACCAACCGCTTCCGCTGTAATACCGGTGCTTTCTGAGACAAAAAAGACTGTGCGAACCATCATACTTCCCAAAGAAATTTGAACAAAAATGAGATTATACAGGTTGCCCTATTACCGAAGAAACCTCTGATTAGATTTTACTTTTAGCCATCTTCATTAAAGAAGCTCAAACATTTAGGGATTTATATCCCCAATTGCGAGTGCATCACACACCCGCCTATTTAGAAATAGGGATAAATGCCGCAATAGTATGAAGTAATAGCTCTTTAAATATGGGTATTTAAGTGAATGACACATCAACTTTATGGCAATATTTTTATCTAAAACATCCCTTTTTTATCACTTTAATTCTCAGCGCACTCTTCATTAGTGGCTGCGGAGGGGGCGGTGGTGGCAGTAAAACAGCAGTCGAACCCTCAACAGAGGCTACACTCACCATCATTGAGTTGAGATCTGATAGCTCTACTATCGCTATAGGTACTTCAAGCCAGCTATCTGCAACAGGCATTTACACCGACGCATCTACACAAGATCTCACAAGCCAAGTGACATGGTCAGTCAGCGATAGTGCAGTTCTTACCGTTGATGAAAATGGTCAAGTTAGCGGTCAAACAAGTGGTTCAGTTGTCATCACTGCATCATCTGCTTCAATAGAAAATACAATAAATCTATCCGTCTCTCCAGCCACTCTCACTAGCCTGACACTCTCACCTCTTAATGTAACTATCGCATCTGGCACATCAAGTCAACTGACAGCATCAGGGCGTTTTTCTGATGGATCAATACAAGACCTCACTTCACAGTCGACATGGCAATCATCAAACCAGGCCGTTGTATCCGTTAGTGCATTAGGCATGCTTGAAGGATTAAGCCAGGGAAATAGCACCATTACGGCAACTAATGGCTCAACAACAGGCCGTGTCGATATAATCGTATCGCCTGCTACGCTGAGTCAGATAGAGGTCAACTTAGATAAGAGTGAGATTGCATTAGGTACGGGAGTTCAAGCCTATGCAACGGGCATTTTTAGCAATAATACAAGCCAAGATTTAACGAACCAAGTTACCTGGAACAGTAGTGATTCAACGGTTGCAACCATCCTGACTCAAACAGCAGATTCAGGTTGGGTTGAGAGCAAGCAGGTCGGCTCAACCCAATTAAGCGCTAGTTACAGTGGCCTAACGGGCAGCTCTGCATTTGAGGTCAAAGAGGCGGCACTCACATCAATTGAGATCACACCCAGCAACCTAAGCGTGGCAGCCGGTCTGACTGAAAATTACCATGCCGTGGGGCACTACTCCGATAATTCCATCCAAGATATCACGTCCCAAGTGGTCTGGCAGTCAAGTAATGCAACTGTAGCCTCCATCGATAACAGCGCAGATTATCACGGTGAAATGAGTGCCAACAGCACAGGCACAAGCACCATTTCTGCAACATTTGGTGCTCTTTCAGGATCTACACAACTCACAATAACACCTGCTGTTTTACGGTCAATTGCACTCAACATAGATAACTCATCAGTCGCTGCTGGATTAAAATTGCAGTTTGCAGCAACCGGACACTACTCAGATGGTGCAACTG
>JAMOMH010000269.1 GCA_027068675.1 Sedimenticola sp. | reverse complement strand
GGGAAGCTATGCTTCAACTCCTTGCTATAGAAATTACTCATCACAACACCATTTGGGAACTGCACACGACTCCCCTCAACAAAATTATCGGCGGGCCCTGCCAACCATGCCGTTAGACCATCATCACGTTTTACGCCAAGGTAGCTATACCCCTCTGTTTTGATATGCCTGACAATGATCCCTTCATTGGGTAAGTTCTTCTGCTGCTCAGCCTTTTCAGCCATCGCTTTCTCAACAGCAGCAGCCTCTGAAGCGGTGGCCAAATAGCCTATATCTCCCTTATCATTAAAGCCAGCGTGGAAGACTTGATTGGTAAAACCGTTGATATTGGTGCCACCCAGAATGTAGATTCTGTCACCAACCACAATCGCGTTAAAACCTTCACGGTTAGTGGGTAGCTTTGTCGTAGGCTGCCAAGAAGCCACTCCCCCTTCAGGCAGAAGGCGAGCTTTCTCAGAGGTATCTAGATAGGCAGCTCCACTCAGCCCCCCCATCGCATAGAGGTAATCACCATGCTGTGCTGTAGCAAGGCCATACCGTCCCTCTAAAAGTGGTGCTGTTTTTGTCCACGGCTGAAGCAGCCCTTCATCATCTTCTCGGCTCCACTCAACGCCAGAAATACCTAGCCCTTTTGATTTATCATGGCCACCGATTACATAGAGAATCTCACCCGCACTCTCTACACCATGAATATATCGTGCTTCATTCATCTGATCACTTAACATCAACCAGTCATCTAGCGTCCCATCCTCAGCCACCTCAACCTGCTCAACGGAATCAAGCAAAATACCGCCAAAACCACCGAAGACATAGAGATGGTTATCAGCTGCAATAATACGTGTACAACGACGTTCCGTATTCAGTCGGTTCTCCTCAAGCACCCACTCACCCAACGTGCCATCAGCATTGATCTCTGCACGCTCAATACTATCTAAAAGAATGCTCCCATTAGGGCCACGCCCCCCACCAACCACATAGACATAGTTGTCCTTGACTGCCGCACCAATAAAACCACGTTCAACATTAAGAGGCTTGCCAGCTTGCCAGGGAGAGAGCGTTCCATCCTCCTGAATACGCGCATATTCGGTTGACGCGATAAACTCAAAGTTCTTCCCCCCCACACCGCCAATCATATGAATAACACCATTCACCTCAATAACAGCAGAGCCTGAACGAACCTCCAACATGCC
>JAMOMH010000268.1 GCA_027068675.1 Sedimenticola sp. | reverse complement strand
AACTGATGCACGAACTTTCATCTCAACTCTCCAATTACAATTTAACTAATTTTTTACAGGGGGTGATACGGCAACTATGCCCCAGCACCTTTTAAATTTGCTTTTTTCATCAAGCCATCATACTGATGAGACATCAAATGAGCCTGCACCTGAGCCATAAAGTCCATTACCACCACTACGATGATCAATAATGATGTGCCACCAAAATAAAATGGCACATTCCAGCCGACGATCAAAAACTCGGGCAACAAACAGACCAATGTAATATACATGGCACCAACAAATGTGAGCCGTGACATTACACCATCAATATAACGAGCCGTCTGCTCTCCCGGACGTATACCTGGGATGAACGCACCAGAGCGTTTCAAATTGTCCGCCGTCTCCTTCGAATTGAATACCAATGCGGTATAGAAGAAACAGAAGAAGATAATTGCTGCCGCGTAACTTATTACGTAGACAGGCTCGCCTGGTGACAATTTAGCAAAAATGTCTTGTATCCATCGTGTCTCAGCTGACGTACCAATCCACTGACCAAGGGTTGCCGGGAAGAGGATGATACTCGACGCAAAGATCGGAGGTATCACACCTGCCATATTCAGCTTCAGCGGAAGATGGCTAGTCTGAGCTGCAAACATCTTGCGACCCTGCTGGCGTTTGGCGTAGTTCACTGTGATACGTCGTTGACCACGCTCAACAAACACAACAAAAGCCGTAACCGAAATAGCGAGTACAAACAGTATTAATATTGTTATCGCACTCAGTTCACCAGAACGCGCCAGCTCTAATGTTCCACCAATGGCTGATGGTAGACCGGCGACAATACCCGCAAAAATAATTAACGAAATGCCATTACCGATTCCACGCTCTGTGATCTGCTCACCCAGCCACATCAAGAACATTGTCCCAGTGACAAGTGATACGGTCGATGTAAATACAAAAGCTGCGCCGCTCTGCAGTACAACCGATGCACCACCCACCTCCTGGCCTTGGAGTGCCATCGAGATACCAATAGCCTGAAAGGTTGCTAAACAGAGCGTCCCATAGCGAGTATATTGAGTGATCTTTCTTCGACCGCTCTCACCCTCTTTCTTCAATTGTTCTAGCGTTGGAACAACCGATGTCATCAACTGCATAATAATTGATGCGGAGATATACGGCATTATCCCAAGCGCAAAAAGACTGGCTCGTT
>JAMOMH010000267.1 GCA_027068675.1 Sedimenticola sp. | reverse complement strand
CTGGAGAGATATTTTGAAAAATGGTGATATCAATCGCATCCTAGAACTGCTGCCACATCGCTATCCATTCCTATTAGTGGATCGGATGGTTGAGTTTGAAAAAGACAAAAGCATGACAGCACTAAAAAATGTCACCTACAATGAACCCTTCTTTCAGGGGCATTTTCCTAATAAAAAGGTGATGCCTGGTGTATTGATCGTTGAAGCGTTAGCACAAGTGACCGGTCTTCTTGCCATGGAATCAAACCCAAAAGTAGTTGTTGATGATGCTATCTACATGTTGGTTGGCATCGATAAAGCACGCTTCAAACGCCCCGTATTTCCTGGCGATCAACTGATTCTCTCGGTCGAGCTTAAGACACAAAAACGGGGTATTATTCGCTTCTCCTGTGAAGCTGTTGTTGATGATAAATTGGTCGCTTCAGCTGAAGTACTATGCACCGCAAGAGAGCTTTAATTGATAGATAAACATGCCATTATTGACCCTGCTGCCGAACTAGATGAGGGGGTAACCATCGGTCCGTTCACCGTTATCGGTGCGGGGGTGAAGATTGGTAAAGGGAGTAAAATTCGCTCGCACGTCACCATCAATGGCCCAACCACGATTGGTTGTGATAACAAAATTTACCAATTTTCATCGGTGGGTGAAGATCCGCAAGATAAGAAGTTTGCCGGTGAAGAGACGCGGCTTGAGATTGGTGATCGCAACATTATTCGTGAATTCACCACCATCAGTCGTGGCACTATTCAGGATGAGAGTTTTACCCGTATTGGCAATGATAACCTGCTGATGGCCTATACCCATGTAGCGCATGATTGCATTATCCACAATCACACTATCATGGCTAATGGTGCCTCACTGGGTGGCCATGTTACGGTTGAGGATCATGCTATTCTGGGCGGTTTTACACTGGTGCATCAATTTTGCAAAGTGGGTATGCACAGTTTTTGCGGAATGGGTTCAGCCATTACTAAAGATGTACTGCCCTATATTACGGTTACTGGTAATCCTGCTCGCGCCCGCTCAATCAACGCTGAAGGTTTGAGCCGGCGTGGTTTTGATAAGGATGCAATCCGGCGCCTGAAACAGGCCTATAAGCTGATTTTTATCTCTAAAATACCACTCAGTGAAGCGAAGATTGAGCTGGAGAAGATGGCTAAAGATGGTGCTGAAATCCAGGTCATTATCGACTTTTTAGTGCGTAGTGAACGCAGTATCGTTAGATAGCTTGCCGATATGCGTATCGGAATTGTCGCCAACGAGGTCTCAGGTGATCTATTGGGTGGAGCGCTCATCACCGCTCTGCACAAGATCGATCCAACCATAAAATTTGAAGGTGTTGCTGGCAAGTGCATGTTGGCAGCAGGCTGTAAGACACTCTACCCAATTGAGACATTCTCTGTCATGGGGTTTGTAGAGCCACTCAAACATCTGCCTGAACTGGTTGGTATTCGTCGTCAGCTAGTCAAACATTTCACCAACAATCCCCCTGACCTCTTTATTGGTATTGATGCGCCTGATTTTAATCTAGGCCTTGAGAAAAAACTGCACAAAGCGGGGATTAAAACGGTACATTTTGTTAGCCCTACCGTCTGGGCGTGGCGCTCAGGGCGTACTAAAACGATTCGAAAAACGGTTGATCTTCTGTTGACCCTCTTCCCCTTTGAGACAGAATTTCTGCTTGAGCGAGGAGTTAACGCTCAATATGTTGGACATCCGATGGCTGAGGATATCCCCTTTGAGAGTGATCGTTTAGCGGCACGGCAGCGACTTAATTTACCGCTTGATAACACCCTTATAGCCCTGTTGCCTGGTAGTCGTCAGAGTGAAATAAAGGCACTCGCCAGTGATTTTTTGCAGACCGCTAAATATCTTTTACAGCAGAAACCTGATCTGAAATTTGTTGTACCACTGGTTAATCCGAGCATACGTGAGGCCTTTGAGTTGAAACTACAGCAGACAGGGCTTCAGCTACCCATCACCCTAATAGATGGACATGCACGTGACGTGATCCAGTCTGCCAATGTGGTACTCACGGCATCTGGTACAGCAACAATGGAGACGCTATTGTTGAAAAGGCCGATGGTGGTTGCCTACCGTGTCCATTGGCTCTCCTATTTTATCGGCATCACACTTGGCTTGGTTAAGACCAAGTATATTGCGATGTCTAATCTGTTGGCTGATGAAGAGCTAGCACCTGAATTTCTACAGAAAAAGTGTGACCCTATACTGCTCTCAGAGGCGGTGCTCGGTTTTCTAAATGAACCTGAGAACGTGGCCAAAATTGAGCAACGATATACTGAAATTCACCATGAATTGAAGCAAGATACAGGCAGGCAAGCTGCTGAAGCTGTTTTAGCGTTGATTAATGAGAATAGCCAATGAGTGAATTCCAATATATTGCGGGTGTCGATGAGGTTGGGCGTGGGCCGCTTGCCGGAGCAGTGGTTGCGGCAGCGGTTATTCTTGATCCTGCTCGTCCTATTGAAGGATTGGATGACTCTAAAAAATTGACTGAGAAACGGCGTGAAAAATTGGCAATAGAGATCCGAGAGAAGGCACTCTGTTGGGCACTGGGCAGGGCAGAGGTTGAGGAGATCGACCAGATTAATATCCTGCAAGCCAGTATGTTGGCTATGAAGCGTGCGGTGGAGGCGCTAGAGATCACTGCTGATCACGCTCTGATTGATGGGAATCGCTGCCCCGATCTTAACTGTAGTTCAGAAGCGATAGTTGGTGGAGATGGTTCGGTTGCTTCAATTGGTGCCGCATCAATTATCGCAAAAGTGGCGCGTGACCATGAGATGGTTGAGATGGATCGGCGCTACCCAGGTTATGGTCTTGCAAAACATAAAGGTTACCCAACTAAAATGCATCTGGAAGCATTGGATAAGTTGGGTATAACCCCCATCCATCGTCGCTCTTTTGGCCCCGTTAAGAAACGGCTCTAATTGAAATTTAGCGGTGTATAGATATTGATGATTTTGCAGAAAATAGTTTAAAAAATTGCATCTATTTACAGCTAAAATAACCACCTATTTTTGACTAAAACAGTGACCAGCAACCTCTGATGGAACCAACGTTTATACATCTCAGAATTCACTCAGAATTCTCACTGGTCGATGGCATCGTGCGCATCAAAAAGATGATCGCAGCATTGACAGAGCAGGGCAGCCCTGCGGTTGCTATTACTGACCAATCCAATCTCTTTTCGATGGTGAAATTTTACCGTGCCGCATCAGCCAGCGGCCTGAAGCCCATCATTGGTGTTGATGTTTGGCTGCGTAATAAAGAGGATGCCAACACCCCATTCCGCCTAGTGCTACTGGTTCAAAATGAGATTGGCTACCGCAACATGACGCGCTTGGTCTCAAAGAGCTATCAAGAGGGGCAGCATTTAGGACGGCCGATGTTGGAGCGTGAGTGGCTGGTGACAGAGTCTGAGGGGCTTATTGTCCTCTCAGGTGGGCGAGATGGCGATGTTGGCCGGGCGCTATTGGCGGGTCAACAGAGTGAGGCTGAACGTCTGCTACAGGAGTGGCAAACACTATTGGGTGATCGCTACTACCTGGAGTTGATCCGCACAGGCCGTACCAATGAAGAGGAGGCATTACACCTTAGTGTTGCACTTGCCAGTCAGTACCAAGTACCGGTGGTGGCAACCAATGATGTGCGTTTTCTGAGTCAAGATGATTTTGACGCACATGAGACGCGTGTTTGCATCCATGAAGGGCGTACTTTGGATGATCCACGCCGCCCAAAAAATTATAGTGACCAGCAGTATCTACGCAGTGAAGAGGAGATGTGTGAACTCTTTGCCGATATCCCTGAAGCGTTGAAGAACAGTGTTGAGATAGCCAAACGCTGCACCTTAGAGTTAGAGCTGGATGTTCCCTATCTACCAGAAATCCCCATCCCCGATGAGATGTCGAGTGTTGATGAACTACTCACTTCTGACTCAAAAAAAGGGCTTGAAGAGCGTTTAAAAAAGATCCTCGATCCAGCCGCTGAAGATTATGCTGAGCAGCGAAAAATCTATGATGAGCGCTTACAGATTGAGCTGGATGTGATCTGTGGTATGGGCTTTCCAGGTTACTTCCTGATTGTCTCTGACTTTATCCAATGGGCCAAAGATAATGATATCCCCGTTGGCCCTGGCCGTGGTTCTGGTGCGGGCTCTCTGGTTGCTTATGTACTTAAAATTACTGATCTAGATCCGATTGAGCATGAACTCCTTTTTGAGCGGTTTCTCAACCCTGAACGTGTCTCAATGCCTGATTTTGATATCGACTTCTGCATGGAGGGGCGTGACCGAGTGATTGACTACGTCTCACGTCACTATGGTCGTAACTCTGTTTCGCAGATCATCACCTACGGCACGATGGCTGCCAAAGCAGTTATTCGTGATGTGGGCCGTGTAATGAGCCACCCCTACGGTTTTGTTGACCGTATCGCCAAGCTGATCCCCTTTGAGATTGGCATGACACTCACCCAGGCGTTGAAAGAGAGTGATGAGCTAAAGCAGCTCTATGATGAGGATGATGAGGTTCAGAGCCTGATCAATATGGCGCTGAAGCTGGAGGGTATAACCCGAAATGCCGGTAAACATGCCGGTGGTGTGGTTATCTCTCCATCCTTACTGACCGATTTCTCACCACTCTACTGTGAGCCTGGTGGCGGCAATTTGGTGACTCAGTTTGATAAAAATGATGTTGAATCGGTCGGCTTAGTTAAGTTCGATTTCTTAGGTCTACGCACCCTTACCATCATCGACTGGGCGCTGAAGACCATCAATGCTGAGCGTAAGCTAGAGGGGGAAGAGCCGGTCGATATTACAACGATCCCCGTCCATGATAAGGCCTCTTTTGATCTGCTGAAGCGGTGTGAAACCACCGCTGTCTTCCAGCTTGAATCTCGTGGCATGAAGGAGCTGGTTAAAAAGCTGCAGCCCGATAGCTTTGAGGATATCACTGCACTGGTGGCTCTCTATCGTCCTGGCCCCCTCGGCTCTGGCATGGTGGATGACTTTATCGACCGAAAACATGGCCGAGCTGATGTAGCCTACCCACACCCTGATCTAGAACCAATTCTCAAGCCAACCTATGGTGTCATCCTCTATCAGGAGCAGGTGATGCAGATCGCCCAGGTGTTGGCGGGGTACTCACTGGGTGGTGCTGACCTGTTGCGTCGAGCAATGGGTAAGAAGAAACAGTCAGAGATGGATAAGCAGGGTGAACTTTTCCGCGCAGGTGCTGTTGAGCGTGGTGTGGATGAAGATACTGCTACCTACATCTTCGATTTGATGGCGAAATTTGCCGGTTATGGTTTCAATAAATCCCACTCGGCTGCCTATGCGTTGGTCTCCTACCAGACGATGTGGCTCAAAGCGCACTATCCCGCTGCCTTTATGGCCGCTGTACTCTCAGCAGATATGGACTCCACTGACAAAGTGGTTACCCTAATCGAAGAGTGTAGGGCGATGGAGTTGCAGGTGCTAACTCCAGATGTGAATCTTTCCAAGTTCAAATTCACCATTGATGGTGAGAAAAAAGTGATCTACGGCTTAGGGGCTATCAAAGGGGTCGGTGAGTCTGCGATTGAGGGCATTGTTGAGGCGAGAGAGGAGGGGGTGTTTAAAAATCTGCTCGATTTTTGTCGTCGTATTGATCTGAAACGAGCCAATAAACGGGTATTAGAGGCGCTGGTTCATTGTGGTGCGCTGGACAATATGGGTGAAAACCGCGCCACTTTGATGCAGCAGTTGCCAACGGCTATTCGACTAGCAGAACAGCACCATGCCACACTTGCTGCGGGCCAAAATGACCTGTTTGGGATTGGAGCTGAAATTGTTGAGGATGAGAGCGCCTCTGACCATAATCTTCTGCCAGCTCCCTGTGAAGAGTGGGACGATGAGCAGCGTCTAGCGGGTGAGAAGAACACCCTTGGTCTCTATTTGACGGGGCACCCGATTGACCGTTATGAAGGTGAGATGCGCCATATTGTCACCTCCCGTATTGGTGATTTATCAGTTCCAGAGTCGAGTGGAGGTGGGGGTTACCGAAAACGGGATGTGCAGCGTGTCTGCGTGGCGGGGCTTGTTATGTCGATCCGGCGCAACCAGACTCAGCGAGGCACCATCGCGTCACTTTTACTTGATGATCGGAGTGGGCGCATTGAGGCGACACTCTTTTCAGAAACTCAAGAGGTGTATCGTGACCTACTGGCTGTTGATAAAATTTTAGTGGTTACGGGTAGCCTAAGCCGTGATGATTTTCGTGGTGGCATCAATATTCGAGTTGAGCAGGTGCATGAGTTTGAAGAGGCACGGGAGATTAAAGCTAAACGTCTCAACATTACACTTGACCGCCAAGCGATGAGCAAAGCATCACAGAGTGATGAACAGGTGCTAAAGGCGTTAAGCCAACAGCTCAAGCCCTTTACGGGTGGAGCGTTGCCCGTTCAAATTACCCTACATCAAGGGGGTGCAAATGGTGCTATTCAACTCGGTGATGCGTGGCGAATTCATCCGACTGATGAGTTGATGCGCCGTCTGATTCGGCAATTTAGTTGTGAGCAGGTTGAATTGATCTGGCGCTAAATGGCAGCGATAACAGATATGATCTATCCATTATGAATAGAGTGACGAAAAGAGCCAAACCTTCACCTCAAACCCTGGCGGAGGCGGAGGTTGCGGCTAAAAGCACCCAGCGCCCCGGTCAAACTAAAGAGCAGACAAAACTGATTGCTCAAGGCATTCAAAAGGGGATTGATCAATATAAAAAACAGCAAAAATCACGTGCTAGAGAGCTAAACAGGCAACTTAAACGCGCCTCAAAAAAGTCTCAGGATGGAAATGGGGCTCAAATTGAGAGGGAGGTTGTATATAGACAGCACTGGCTCCCTTGGCTGCTGCTCGCACTCTCCTGGGCTGTTTTTGCGCTGATATTATTAGCTGGATAGCTTGGAGATGTCATCCCCACACCAGGCACCACCATAGAGTGACGGACGGCCAAGGCTATTCCAGAGGTTAGCAGCTTGATCATTGGTAATAGCGTTGGAGGAGAGAACCACTATTTCTCGCTTGAGGGCTTCACAATAGGCACTTTGGCCAACAAGGCTGACGAGCTGTATGCCATTCATATTGCAGTCATGTTGACTGGCCATTTTGTCAAGAACATCTTCAAAATCATACTTCTCAAATAATGCCAATGCGCTTCCTCTGAGTGCAGCCATTTTATCATCCGTGTTGCTACCGCTCTCTTCAGCCATCCCAGGGCTATTATCTGTGGTGGTTTTTCTACTGTCGGTAGAGGTGATATTGAGAGAACCGTCATGGTTGGTCACTTCTTTAGTATTTACCTCAATTCTGCTTGTGTGAGAGTGAACCTCATTGGTTGTTGTCTCAAATTTCGTTACCTTTTTGCGCCATTTATCAACGGCATCTACACTGGTATCAGAGGCGATGTTTGGGTATTTTAGATTGAGATCATCAAGATGGTCGATAGCCTCTTGTGCAATTTTTTTTAGAAGTTCATAACTTGCCATTGGTGATCCAATCCGTAGTTCAAGAAAATAGTGCCTATATAAGCACTATCTCGGCGGTATGTATTACATCTTTAGCTTAATAAGGATCTTTTTTGGCACAAGGCCCAAAAAACGGCCTATACTTGCCTCCAATTTTATTTCACCCACTTTATTAAGTTAGCTGATGTATAGAGTCACAAAAGATATCCATTTTTGTTATGGGCACCGTCTGGTTAACCATAAAGGTAAGTGTCGAAATCTACATGGCCATAACGCTACGGCGGTTATTAAATTAGAGTCTGAAACGCTGGATGATATGGGCATGGTTGTTGATTTCTCTGATATTGGTGATTACGTGAAATTATGGATCAATGAGAAGATCGACCACAAAATGTTGATGTTCAAAGAAGACCCATTCCTGCCTGCTGTCGAGTCTGCGGGTGAGCCTGTTTTTATTATGGATTGTAATCCAACGGCGGAGAATATTGCCCGTCTGATCTTTGATTATGTTGAGCAGGGTGGTTTCCCTGTTGTAGAGGTGGCCCTACATGAGACGGATAGTGCTTTAGCCAGCTACAGCAAAGAGAGGTAGGAGCAGTAGCTACCATAAAAAAAGGGGGCTTTTGCCCCCTTTTTTAGTTGTTACATTTGAACGCTAGTTATGAAATATCATAACCACGTTCATCATGTAATGTGATATCTAACCCCTCAATCTCTTCCTCTTCAGTCACTCTCAGGCCTACTAATTTGTCAACCAGCTTCAGTATGCCCCAGGTCATCACAGCAGAGAAGATAACGGTCGCTACAACGCCAATGAGCTGGATGCCAAACTGCTCAGACATTGAGCTAATACCATCAGCAAAGCCAAAACCACTAAAGATACCTAATGATGTGGCAGAGAAAATACCAGCCATCAGTGTACCGATAATGCCACCTACACCATGTACAGGGAAAACATCCAATGAGTCATCTATCTTTAGGGTGCGTTTTAAATACTGAGTCGCATAAAAACAGACAACACCGGCGGTAAGACCAATAATGAGTGCACCACCAGGGCCAACAAAACCGGAGGCTGGGGTGATGGTTCCTAGTCCCGCGATGATGCCAGTAGCGACTCCCAAAGCACTTGGTTTACCAAATTTCTTCCACTCAATAGCTCCCCAAGCGATAGCACCTGCTGAGGCGGATATATGTGTTACGACGATAGCCATAGCGGCATCACCATTTGCTGCCAATGCACTGCCACCATTAAAGCCAAACCAACCGACCCATAACATACCGGCTCCCATCATAGTCATGGTCATGTTGTGAGGAGGCATTGAGGTGGTACCAAAACCACGGCGTGGACCGATAACAATTGCAGCGGTTAGAGCGCTGACACCTGCTGTAATATGTACCACCAAGCCACCGGCAAAATCTAACACGCCCATCTGGCTTAGCCAGCCGCCACCCCATACCCAATGGGTAACAGGAACATAAACAGCAAGTAACCAGATGCCGCTGAAGATAATCATGGCAGAGAACTTCATGCGTTCAGCAAAACCACCAATAATCAGTGCTGGGGTGATAATTGCGAAGGTCATTTGAAACATCATGAAGAGAATTTCAGGTATATCGCCAGCGAGTAGTTCACGGCTGACACCAGCCATCATCACTTTACTAAAATCACCAATGAAGGCGTTGCCCTCACCAAATGCGAGACTGTAACCGACCACCAACCAGAGTATTGATGCCATACAGCAAATTGAGAAGCACTGCATGATGACGGAGAGCACGTTTTTAGTACGAACCAATCCACCATAGAAGAGGGCGAGGCCTGGTAGGGTCATAAACAGCACAAGCGCTGTTGAGGTTAAAATCCAGGCGGTATTGGCCCCATTCATCACCTCTTCTTGTGCCATGACAGCAGTGGGTAAAAAAAATAGTGCCGATAAGGCGGCACTACTTATCAATTTCATAGAGCGCATCAGAACCCCTTTAATAAGCTAAATTTATAATGGTTTCTGAATTTTATCACAATAAACATGCCAGCATAGAGGGGGCTAACGACGCACTATAAATGAGCCGTTTTTCTATTTTGGTGTGAGGTGTGTGTGGGAGGATGAGAGGGGTGTGAGTAACTTAACTACGCTAAAACCACTCTATTTTTACCACTGATTTTCGCTTTATAGAGTGCCTTATCGGCTTTAACGATTAGCATCTCCTCATCAGAGCCATCTTGAGGGAAGGTGGCTAGACCCATGCTGACTGAAATGAAACCAAGCGGTTGACTGCTTGCATGGTCAAAGTGGTAGACGTTGATAATTGAGACCAACTTTTCAGCTACGTTTTTAGCATCAAGTTTAGAAGTTTCAGGCAGGATGATAACAAACTCTTCACCACCATATCGGCAAGGGATGTCTACTTTGCGTATGACACCTTTGATAAGTTCTGATAGTGCTTTAAGTAGTGTATCACCAGCTGGGTGGCCATTGGTGTCGTTGTAGTGTTTGAAATTATCAATATCCATGATGATAAAAGAGAGGTCATGCTCACACCGTTTAGCACGTTCTACTTCTGAGTGTATGATCTCCAGAAAGAAGCGTTTGTTATAGAGGCCCGTTAAGCCATCGGTGATGGCCATCTGTTTGGTCTTCTCAAATAGACGTGCATTCTCCATCGCAATGGCTAGGTGTTCGGCGACACTGTTGAATAGTTTTAGATCAGAAAATTGGAACTGTTTAGGTTTATTACGGAAAGCGCAGATTAAGCCCAATACGGTGCCTCGGCGTAGAAAGGGGACGGCTACCAGTGAGCCGATATCTGGACTAAATAGATCATCAGGCAGGATGGTGACATCGTTTTCGACATTCTCAATGATCCGGCTGATACCAGCGGATAATATTAAGGCGTAGATCCCTTTGTGGATACTTGGCGAGGCCTGTTTAATCTCCTCATCAGTAAAACCGGTATGAGAGGCCACCTCTAATCTTGTAAACTCTTTATTGGGTAGCAGAATCATCATGCGGTCGATATCCATGTGAACACTGATATCTTCAACGAGTCTGATGAGCAACTGCTCAGTCTCAAAACTGGTGTTTAATGTTTTACTGACGTTGTAGAGGGCGTATATCTCAAGAAGCCGTCGATCAAGCTCAGCACGGGTCTCCTCTAGTTTACCGGCCATTTTGTTAAAGCCAGCTGCCAGTTGGCCAATCTCATCACCACTGTTAACGGGCGCCCGAACTGAAAAATCGCCCTCAGCCATTTTGTTAAAAACAGCCACTATCTTCTGCAATTTATTGGTGATGATGAGTGAAAGCAGAATAATGATGACAACCATGAAAATAACAAAACGACTGCCCCAAACAGCGGCTACCTTTATGTTGTTCTCTCTGATCTGCTCATTGACCTTCTGCAGGGAGAACTCCATGCTGATAGCGCCTAAAACATCCCCCTCATTGGCGTAGACATGGCAGCCATCCTCTTCTGAGCAGGTTTCTCGTCGTGTGGTGTAGGGGATCAAAACACGAACATCATCACCAGAGAATTGGTAGATAGGCTCACCACTATCTAACACTTGTTGATCAAGTGCATCTCTTGGCTGCTCTTGTTTACTTGTTAGAATGGGTTGAGAGGCGACTTCTATCTTTTCTGAAATCTCATCAATTGTCTCATCAAGCTCCTCTATCTGCTCCTGGAGTGCCTCTCTTCTATTCTCATCAACGGTTTTAGAGAGGTGAGAGGTGAGTGATACTCTCTTCTCAGTCGCCCGACGAAGAGCCTCAGTGAGTGGGGGTATCACCTCTCGTCGATTGACCTCCATAAAAATATCGTTGGTTCTTTGTGCCCGAATGACTCGTACATCCTCCAATCCATGAAGCTCCTCCTGCATGCTCTCGAAGAGTGCAAAACGGATATCCATCTGCCCTTCACGCATCAGGGTGTTGAGTGAAACACGAACATTTTCTGCAAAGAGAAACGTCCACTCTTTAACCATGCCGTGTGTGATTTTGGTGCTTTTTTGTGAATCCCAGACGACATCTATCAGTGTCATCACCAATAAGATGACAAACAGTGCAGAGAGAAACTTAGTACTAAGTTTCGCACGACTCATTTTAGCTTGGAGTGTTGGCGGCTGAGCCATTAGTGTCCTTTGAAATAGAGGGTTTGAGGATGCCTAAAATGAGAACTGGCTTTTGCCACTCTTTTTAATGTGATAACTCTCTTGCTGCTTAAGAGCCGCCTGCCAATTAAATTGGTACTTTTGGTCGAGACCTTCATGGTGTGGCGCACCTTCGTGCCCATGACAAGCCTTACAGACGGCTTCATCATCTTCACCATACAGCTGACCTAATGGTTCGGCAGCACTTTTTTCAAAGCCGTAGGGGTTATCTTCGTGTAGATCTTTATACTCCCCACCAGGGCCGTGGCAGCTCTCACACCCTACACCTGCCATCTTAGGGGTCTTCTCAATACTCTTAAATCCCCCCTTTTTCTTGTAGCCGGTAACGTGGCACTTGATGCACTTTTTATCGCGAGTGTAATCTTTATTGGGGTCTAAATCAGCCAATTTTTTTGCCGCTTTACGCTTTCCTGGTTTCAGGATATTGAAGGCTTTGGCATGTGAACTGACCTCCCATGAGGCAAAATCGACTTTATGGCAGCTAGCGCATTTCTCATTACCAATAAATTTTGGTTGTGCCAAGAGCGACTGAGAAATGAGCAGAAATAGCAGCGAAAGAGAGATGTTAAGAAGGTGCCATCTATTCATGGAAAAACTCCAAAGACTACGTTGTATAACGTCCTGAATGGGATTGATACTTAATTAATAGATTATTGCGGCGTGTCGGCCTCTTTCTTGAGTTGGGCTGGGCACTTTTTAGTGATTTGTTGTTGTAGAACGTTCACTGTTTAATACCAATCCCTCGGTTAAGCAGATATAGGCTGAAGAGCACCAATGCCACAATAAAGCTGACAATAATCATCAAAGCGGTGGAGATATCAATATCTGAAATACCCAGCACCCCATAACGAAATGCATTGATCATATAGAGAACAGGATTGAACAGAGAGAGATTCTGCCAAAAACTGGGCAATAGCTGAATAGAGTAGAAGATACCACCGAGATAGGTGAGTGGCGTTAAAATAAATGTGGGAATGATTGAGATATCATCAAATGTCTTGGCATAAACTGCATTGATAAAACCACACAGCGCAAAGAGTATCGAGGTGAGGATAAAAACGGTAACAGTTAGCAGGTAGCTATGGATGGTGAAATCAGCAAAAAACTTGGCTACCAGTGTGACGATAATACCTACTATTACACCTCGTGCGACACCACCACTTACATAACCGGCCAGGATGATCCAATTGGGTACGGGTGAGATCAATAGCTCCTCAATATGGCGCTGGTATTTACAGCTAAAAAATGAGGAGACCACATTGCTATAGGAGTTGGTGATGACTGACATCAGGATCAGCCCAGGCACAATAAATTGGTTGTAATCCAACCCATCCATCTGGCCAATGCGGCTGCCGATGAGCTGGCCGAAAATCAAGAAATAGAGTGTTGTTGTAATGGCGGGTGGTATTAGTGTCTGGATCCAGATGCGACTAAAGCGAAGAATCTCCTTGGTCAGAATAGTCTGATAGGCAATCGCGTAGCGTGACATAGACATTACTCTGCCTCTCCATTTTGCTGCACTAAATCAACAAAAAGTTGTTCGAGACGGTTCTGCTTATTTCGCATGCTGAGCACCTCGATCCCTTGAAGCGAGAGTGCAGCAAATAGCAGATTAACCCCTTGCTCACGAGAGACCTCGACCTCAATGGTACACTCATCTACCCATTTGACAGCATAACCCTCCAGCTGGGGTGCTTCACTAATGCTATCTTTCAGATCAAACAGAAAGGTCTCACGTTGTAACCGATGGAGCAGCCCGCTCATCGTAGCATTCTCAATAATTTTACCCTGATCAATAATGGCAATTTTTTGGCAGAGGCTCTCCGCCTCCTCAAGATAGTGAGTGGTCAGGATGATGGTGGTGCCACTCTCATTAATCTTGCGTAGAAATGCCCACATTGAGTGGCGATTTTCGATATCAACACCTGCTGTTGGCTCATCTAGAATCAGCAATTTAGGATGATGCACCAACGCCCGAGCAATCATCATGCGTCGTTTCATGCCACCAGAGAGCATCCGTGCATTCACTCGGCGTTTATCCCAAAGCCCGGTCTTCTTTAGGTAGATCTCAGCACGGTGAAATGCCTCACCTCTCGGTACCCCCTGATAGCCTGCTTGGTTGACTAAAATCTCTTCAACGGGCTCATACTGGTTAAAGTTAAACTCCTGTGGCACCAGTCCAATGCAGCTCTTTACAGCTTCTGGGTTTTTATCAAGATCATGGCCAAATACTGAAACACTACCGCCTGATTTGTTGATTAGTGATGTGATAATGCCGATAGCTGTTGATTTGCCTGCCCCATTTGGCCCCAATAGAGCAAAAAAATCCCCCTCATCAACTTCAAGGTCGATCCCTTTGAGTGCAGTAAAACCATTACTGTAGGATTTGTGCAGATTTTTTATAGTGAGTGCAGACATCATTTTGATTCATAAACTAAAGTGCATAGTTTACTCTGTGACCTCTCTTAGTAAAACTCAATAATGATAAGCATCTCTATACTGCTCTATATATTCTTGATATTTGGAGACAACAAAATGGAGGTTTTAGTATAAAAACGCACAAGGAGTCTATGAGATTTAAACCGGCATGGTGGTTAAACAATGCCCATCTGCAAACACTCTATCCAGTGTTGCTAAGAAGGTTGCCTACACTACCAATAGTGAAGCGAGAGCGGCTTGCAACATCCGATAGTGATTTTATTGATATTGATTGGTGTGGTGAGGAGGGGTTGTTAGTTATCTTACTGCATGGTCTAACAGGTAGCTCCCAATCTCATTACATACAGGGGCTACAGCATCTTCTACAAAAGAGTGGCATGAGCAGCGTGGCACTGAACTTTAGGGGGTGCAGTGGTGAGCTGAATCGTTTGGCACGAGGTTACCACTCAGGTGATACTGGTGATATCAATTTTCTCTATAAAACGCTACGACAACGTGAGCCTGAACGGCCTATGGCAGCCATCGGTTTCTCTTTGGGTGGAAATGTACTGCTAAAGTGGCTCGGTGAACAGGGCGATAACATCTCACTTAATGCCGCTATTTCAGTCTCAGCCCCCCTTGTTTTAGCCGATTGTGCAACAAAGCTTGATCAAGGTTTTTCTAAGTTGTATCGCTACAACTTGATTCGCAATTTGGTCAATTTTATGGAGACAAAGAGAGAATACTTGGAGAGAGTTGGCCTTCAAGATGAGGCGAGAAAAATTGGCCAACTGGGTGATCTATCAAGCATAAAATCATTTTGGCAGTATGATGAGCGTGTGGTTGCAAAGCTACATGGTTTTGACAGTGCTGAGCATTACTATCAGCTTTCAAGCTCGCGCCAATATCTGCATAAAATTGAGATGCCTACGCTAATTCTCCACGCCATTGATGACCCCTTTATGACAGAGTCGATTCTGCCAAAGCAAGAGGAGTTGTCAGCCAGTGTTGCTGTTGAAGTTACTCGTGGGGGCGGGCATGTGGGGTTTGTTACTGGCAATAACCCATTTAATCCTCACTACTGGCTTGAACAGCGAATCCCTCTCTTCTTAAAAGAGCAGCGCTAACTCTGCTCCTCTCGACAATTTTCCAACTGCCGTTTTGACTCCTCTAAGCCTTGCTTCTCCAGCAGATCCATATTGGTTTGTGGGATGCTCTCAACATCGGGATGGCTGGTGCGAGCGCGTTCGATGCTATCTTCCAAGATTAGGTGGAATGTTGGGTGCAGTGAGCGGTTGGTGAAGTTGCGGGCATCATTAACTTGCAAATCAGCAAATTGGTAGTCGGGGTGGAAACTGGCAATTTGAATAATACCGACCAAATTTAGCTGCTCAAGCATTGCATCAACTATATCCAGAAACTCATTGTAATCATTGAAGTCAGCAAAGCAGTTTGGGGTGATAAATAGGGTGGTTTCGATCTTGTTGTGGTCACCATCACGTAGGTTTACCAATTCATCCATGAACATTTCAGCCACCTCATCTGGGTTAGTGGATTCACAAACAGCATAGCGAATGGACTCTTTTTTGGCCGGTTCATGGCCAAAGGGACAGAAGTTGTGGCGTAGGATGATGTTTTTCAGCCAGCGCCGAGTCTGTGCTATTACGCTGGTTACGTTTCTGCTATTAGTGCTATTAGTTGTCATGAGTTATCTCTACCTTATCGCCAATTTTAATCTCACCATCATGCAGCACCTGGCAACAGACGCCGCCACGCCACTCATCTACCATCGCTTCAAAAAGGCCGTCATGCACCTCTCTCATGCGTTTGCAGGGGGCGGTCTCTTGGGTGATTAGTAGTTTTAGTTGGCCGATCTGTATCACCTGTCCGGTTGTTTGTTGTAGGTTGATGCCTTGAATATAGAGGTTGGCTCGGCGAATCTGCCAAGGCAGCACCTCCCCTAGTTTTTGGCAGACGGCTTGCCAGCTCTCGCATGCCAATAGACTCACTTGTCGATTGCTAGGCTTGCCTCTAAAATCATTGGCAATGCCACTCATTGTTGTTACTGATGCCTGTTGCAAACTCTCCATTGGTGCGTGTGATCTCTCTTTGACTGCTATACCTAAAAGCTTGCCCATTATGTTGTCTGCCTTCCATAGAGTGAGGCGTAGAGGCCGTTATTGCCTATTAATTCGTCATGTCGCCCCTCCTCGACAATATGGCCATCTTCAAATACCAATACACGGTCAGCTTGCTTAACAGCGCTCAGACGGTGAGCGATGATGAGGGTGGTACGACCTTTGAGGAATGATTGTAGTGCATGATGCAGGGCACTCTCGGTAGAGGTGTCAAGTGCGGAGGTGGCCTCATCGAGAATAACTATTTTAGGGTCGCTTAGTACCATACGAGCGACCGCAAGACGTTGGCGTTGACCACCGGATAGCCGGATGCCATTTCGGCCCACTAAGGTCTCCAGCTGCTGCTCTAACCCTTGTACCGTCTTATCTAATTGAGCAATCTCTAGCGCCAGCCAGATCGCCTCATCACTGATATCTTTACCTAGCGTTAGGTTCATTCGTACCGTGTCATTCAATAGAGCAGGGTGCTGTAGTACGGTGGCCACGTTGTCACGTACGATGTCCATGCCGATTTTAGTGACGGGGATGTCATCAAAGTAGATCTTTCCAGATTTAGGCGTGTAGAGACCTAGCAATACCTGCACCAAGGTGGTCTTGCCACCGCCACTGGCACCGACCAGTGCAACCTTCTCCCCCTCACGAATGTTGAGTGAGACTTGATCCAACACTCGCGGCCCATCACCATAACTAAAACTGATTTTATCAAGGCGGATGGCGTTGGTGCGCTTCCCTTTAAAGGGGTTGGCTTCGTGTGGATAGATCGGTTCTAGGTCGATACGCATTAGGTTGTTGATACGATTTAATGCAGCCCGTGCGCCGTTGTAGGCGTACTGAACACCCAACACCTCTTGTACCGGTGCCATCATAAACCAGAGGTAGGAGAAGACGGCAAGCATCTGGCCGATGGTGAGGTCTGAGTAGAGCACCATCAGCATGCTAACAGCGCGGAATAGGTCAAAGCCAAAGAGGAATATGATGAAGGAGAGGCGGCCAGCAGTATCACTCTTCCAGGTGAAGTTGGCCGAGTGGTGGCGAATATCGTCGGCTTTGTTGATGATGCGGTTGATGTAGTGCTCTTCACGGTTGCTGGCACGAATCTGCTGGATCGCATCAAGGGTCTCTGAGAGTGACTCCTGAAAGAGTTGATAAGCAGAATTCTCACGCCGTTTTAGCTCTTTTACCTTGCGACCAAAGACGGTGGTGACATAGATCACAACTGGGTTTAGTAGCAAAATGAAGAGGCCCAGCTGCCAGTTCATCCAGATTAAAACAACGGCGGTGCCGATGATACTTAATACCGCAACAAGAAACTTGCTGGTAGCAACACCAACAAAGCTATCGACGGCATCCAGATCGGTGACTAAATGAGAGGCAACCGTGCCACTGCCGAGTGTTTCGTACTCAGACATTGAGACATGCTGCAATCGTTGCAGCAGATCCCTGCGGATACGAAAGATTACATCTTTTGAGATAATAGTGAACTGACGAGTCTGCCAAACACTGAGCAGTAGAGAGATGAGGCGTAACACTACGGTGAACGCTAGGATGACACCAATATAGAGGAGTGGATCGTACCAACTTTCAGGAAAGAAGCGGTTGACCGTCTCAATCGTAATGCCAGGCTGGTCAAGCAGCACCTCATCAACCAGCAGTGGGATCAATAGAGGAATAGGCACAGCAACCAGAGCACCAAAGAAGGCGATAATGTTTGCTTTTATCAACTCACGACGATGACAGGTGATCATATTGACCAACTCTTGCCAGCTATACTCTCTATTGCGAAACTTCTCGTTACTCATCAGCTTTCGGGTGGAGATGGTAGTATTAAATCGCTACATTGTACCGTGAAATGACACTATGGTATTTTTCATATAACTCAACTGACTGATATTTTATTGATGAACGGCTTCTCACTCAAAATAAAAGAACTATTTATGGCTTTGCTTTTGCTGCTTGTTGCTCTGCCAATATTGGCTGATCTCTCATTAGAGGGAAGCTTTACTCAAGGTGGGCTGCTTGAAGGGCGTGTGACGCCTGGTGCTAAAGTTCTGTTGAATGGTAGCCCTATCCGTACCTCAAAAGAGGGTGTTTTTCTAATCGGTTTTGGTCGTGATGAGCCGCTAGAGAGCAAATTAAAAGTGATCTATAGTGATGGCAGTATTGAAATACGTAAAATTGAACTGGTTAAACGGCAGTATGATATTCAACGTGTGGATGGCCTGCCGCCGAGTAAAGTGACACCACCTGAACATGATTGGAAACGGATTAAAGCTGAGAGTGCTTTAGTTAAGCAAGCACGCAGACAGGATGATAAGCGAACCGATTTTTTAAGTGGTTTTAAGTGGCCAGCTATTGGGCGTATCAGTGGCGTCTATGGTAGTCAGCGAGTCTTAAATGGCAAACCACGTCGGCCCCATTTTGGTGTTGATGTAGCAGGCCCAGTTGGTACTAAGGTTGTTGCACCTGCAGATGGTTTGGTGACACTGGTGCATCGTAATATGTTCTACTCAGGTGGCACGCTAATTGTTGATCATGGACATGGCTTATCCTCCTCTTTTCTTCATCTCAGCAAGATTTTGGTTAGTGAAGGGGATTATGTGAAGCAGGGTATGCTAATAGCAGAGATAGGCGCAACAGGTCGGGCCTCTGGGCCGCATCTGGATTGGCGAATGAATCTGTTTAAAAAACGACTTGATCCCGCCTTGCTTGTTGGCCCTATGTCTAATGACAAAAAGCGACCATAATTATAACTCTTTAGTCTGTTTATCTTTTGCCTCAGTAGTCAGTGATAGATAATGGCCTCTAATCGCGATATACGCTAATATATTAATGAAAGCTAATATATGGATTTAAGATAATGAAACGAATAGTTTTAGCAACACTCTTTAGCAGTTTGGTATGGACTCATAGCGCAGCCGCGATGGATTTGATGGCGGTCTACCGGTTGGCACAGCAGAGTGATCTCCAGCTACAGACATCAATGAGCCAACTGGCTTCGGTTAGAGAGTCAAGGAATCAGTCAACAGCCGCTTTACGGCCCAATATCTCACTCAATGGCCAGGCCAAGATGGTCAATAGTGAGATTGTGGGTGGTTTTTGGCCAACAAGTACGGATGACTATAGCGAGCAGAGCTTAACGCTCAACTTGCAACAGCCACTCTACTATCGTAATTACTGGATTCAGCTAGAGCAGAGTGACCTTGCCATCGCTAAGGCTGAGGCTGAGTATCAATCGGCCAGTTTGGAACTGATGGTTAGAACGACACAAGCCTATTTTGATGTACTCTCAGCCAGTGATGATCTTCGTGTCTCTAAGGCACAGCTTGAGGCGACCCAGCGGCAACTTGATCAAGCTAAGCAGCGTTTTGAGGTGGGGCTGATTGCTATCACGGATGTACATGAAGCGCAGGCGACCTTTGATCGTGATCGAGCAGGTACCATTCAGGCGGAGAATGCAGAGGATAACTCCAAAGAGGCGTTGCTGGAGATTCTTGGTGGCGGGGAGGTCTCGAATTTAGCTGCATTGGGTGAGAGTATGGTGCTTAGCAAACCCAGCCCTGATAATGTTGAGAAATGGTCAACTACTGCTCAACAGCAGAACTACAGCATTATTGCAGCGCGTAGTACCATTGAGCAGGCACGAAATGTGGTGGCATTGAAGAAAGCGGGCCACCATCCAACGGTTGATCTTGTCGGCTCTTATGGCGTCTCACGAACAGATAGTGAGCGAGGCTCAGATATGAATATTGGTATGATTGGTATTCAGCTCAGTGTGCCGCTCTATGCGGGTGGTGGAACATCCTCCCGCGTGACTCAAGCACAAATTGATTTAACCACGGCACAGAGCAGTTTAGATCGTCAGCGTAGAGCGGTAAAACGTCAAGTGCGGAGTGCTTATCGTGGAGTTATCTCCTCTGTGAGCCAAGTCGAGGCGTTGTATGCCGCTACGGTTTCAGCTGAGAGTGCATTCACTTCTACTCAAGCGGGGTATGAGGTGGGAACACGGACGATTGTTGATGTACTGGGCGTGCAGCGAAACCTATTTGATTCTCAGCGTAACTATTATCAATCCCGCTATGCCTTTATCCTCAATGGACTTCAGTTGAAACAGGCTGCGGGTACTTTGAGCCAGGCTGACCTAGAGCAGGTCAATAGTTGGTTGGTTAAATAGTGACTAATCAATAACCTTCTTAGTGATTTATGAGGTGACTCCTCACCACCCTAAGGTCTGCTCGGTGACCAACTCAGCCAGCATCTCAATATGAATTTTTGAGGCATTGAGAGAAGGGATGTAGCGGTATTCACCTCCCCCCGCTTCATGAAAGTAGCTTTGATTTTCAATAGCGATCTCCTCCAACGTCTCCAAACAGTCGGTGGGGAAACCAGGGCAGATGACATTGATCGATTCCAGCCCCTGCTGGCCAAACTCTTGCAGTACAACATCTGTGTAGGGTTTGATCCAAGGTTTCTTTCCCATTCTGGATTGGAATGCGAATGTCCACTCAGTCTCATTTAACCCCAGTGTTTCAGCAACCGCTTCTGCTGTAGCACGACACTCTTCAGGGTAGGGGTCACCACTATCGGCGTAGCTCTGGGGGATGCCGTGAAAAGAGAGTAGTAGTTTGTCTGCTTTACCATGTTGATCCCAAAAGTCACGTATTGAACTGGCCAATGCCTGAATATAGGGTGGGTAGGTGGGGTAGTGGGTAATGAACCGCAGATCAGGTAGCCAGCGCCAACTCTGTAACTCACGACTAACAGCATCAAATGTTGAAGCACTTGTGGTGGCTGAATATTGTGGGTAGAGAGGCAAAACTAAGATGCGGCTACAGCCACCTTGACGAAGCAGCTCTAGACCATTGCTGATGGATGGGGTGCCATAACGCATAGCCAGTACGACTTGATAACGATCACTTGCCAACTCATCTAACACCAACTGTAGACTGCCTGATTGCTGTTTAGATATGCTCAGCAGTGGTGAGCCATCCTCTTCCCACACTTCGGCATAGGCTGCGGCAGATCGCTTAGGGCGAGTGCGCAAGATAATGCCATGCAGAATGAACATCCAGATCACTCTAGGGGTCTCGACAACACGGGAGTCGCTGAGAAATTCAGCTAAATAGCGGCGCACAGCTGACGGGGTAGGGGCATCAGGGGTGCCTAGATTGGTCAGTAGTATACCTATCTTGTTACCGGCAACTATCTTCTGGTCTGAGTGGTCTTTATAGTTCATAAGTGTTCAATGTTAAAAGCGAGGGGGGATTCTTGCGTTTATTGCCAAAGGGTTCAAGGGGTATGGTGCAAACTGTTTTCAATGTGAGGAGATGATGAGGATCAAAATAGGGGTCAGCAGCTGTCTGTTGGGAGAGGAGGTTCGTTATGATGGCACGAGTCAGTACCAACCACTGATTGTGGAGGGGCTTTCAAACCGTTTTGAGCTGATTTCACTCTGCCCTGAGGTTGGTATAGGGTTAACGGTTCCTAGGCCACCCATTCAGCGTGTGATGATAGGGAGGCAAGTACATCTGTTGAGAGTTGATGATGACTCATTTGACCTGACAGATAGAATGCGCCAATTTGCACTGCAATCGGTTGAGATGATCGCTGGGTTTAGTGGGTTTATCTTTAAAAGCCGTTCACCAAGTTGCGGCTTGGACGCTGTTAAATTGTTTAGTCAAGAGAGAGGTATGATGGCTAAGGGTGAGGGGATGTTTGTTGAGGTTATTCGACAACAGCTTCCCAAGCTACCGATGGTAGAGGAGTTGGATTTAACGAGTCGCCTTCAAATTGAAGCGTTTGCTGAACAAGTTGAGCACTATAGCTTGCCGCTCTAATCTTCTCTCCCTTTACGCTTTCTGTTGATAAAAGCAGTGAGAGCAATAGCACAAAATGTGGCGTAGTAGATTGCTTCATTGCGTGGGGAACCTAGTAGCAGTGCACTGTAACCGCCAATCATGGCACCTAACCCGCCAAAAGCGACCCCGCGCATAAAACGGCAAAACCCACAGTTTTTTAGATCGCGCTGTTTCATCGTGCCAGTGCTTTAAGGCGCTCTAAATAAGCAACATCATCAGGCAAACGATGAGCACGTTGCGCCTCCCATAACTCCTGACCAAGACACTCCATCATCTGATGCTCTACCTCGTGTGGGTCGCCTGTACGGGTAA
>JAMOMH010000266.1 GCA_027068675.1 Sedimenticola sp. | reverse complement strand
AACTCACAATTTTGCTACACTATTACAAAAGATTACCCTACCAAATATCACAAAGGAGTCACATGAAATGGGATGATTTGCGCCGAAGCGGCAATATTGAAGATATGCGCTCCCGCGGTCCGGCTCGAGGCATGGGCGGCGGGCGCGGTAGTATGCGACTGCTCTTTCCGCTGGCTAAAATGCTCATCGGCACCAAAATTGGGCGGATTGTTTTAGTAGTGGGTGTGGTCGCCTACTTTATGGGCTTTAACCCCTTAGCGCTACTGGATGCTCCCTCGGCTGCGCCACAAAGCGCACAAGTCAATGCCTCACCTCAAGATGATGAGAGTGCCGCTTTTGTCTCAGCAGTGTTGGCTCAGACCGAAGATGTCTGGAATGCACAGTTTGCCGCGGCAGGCGCAAGCTACCGAGAACCCAAACTCGTACTCTTTCGCCAGAGTGTGCAGAGCGCGTGCGGCTACGCCGATGCACAGGTCGGACCGTTTTACTGTCCGGTCGATCAGAAGGTCTATCTTGATTTAGGTTTTTTTGATGAGCTCAGTCGTCGTCACGGCGCTCCGGGTGACTTTGCACAAGCCTATGTCATTGCCCACGAAATTGGTCACCATGTTCAAAACCTTGTCGGCACGCTCAATAAATCGCACCAAGCCAAGCAGATGGCGCGCAGCAGTACCCAAGCCAATGCCATACAGGTCAATGTCGAACTGCAAGCTGACTGTTATGCCGGTATTTGGGCGCATTACGTCAATGCCAAAGGCACCATTTTAGAGCCGGGTGACATTCAAGAAGCACTCAATGCCGCCAGCGCCATTGGAGACGACACCTTACAGAAAAAAGCACAGGGCTATGTGGTTCCTGATGCTTTTACCCACGGCAGTTCCGCCGAGCGTATGGAGTGGTTTGAGCGCGGCTTTCAAAGCGGTCAACTGCAAGCATGTAACACCGGTGCGTAGATGCGCGCTATGATTTTAGCCGCGGGGCGCGGAGAGCGTATGCGCCCCCTCTCAGACACCCTCCCCAAACCCTTACTAAGCGTTCACGGCAAGCCGCTTATTGTCCACCATATTGAGCGGCTTGCTCGTAACGGCTTTAACGAGATTGTCATTAACATTGCCCACTTAGGCTATACAATTCCTAAAGCTCTAGGTGACGGTTCTCAATGGGGCGTGCATATTGTCTACTCTGACGAACAAGAAGAAGGTGC
>JAMOMH010000265.1 GCA_027068675.1 Sedimenticola sp. | reverse complement strand
GCCGGATTGCCAAGGCCGCTATAGGGCTGCAGCAGTTCCTCGATGATCTGCACAACGGTTTTGTTGTGGAATATCCGCTGGTTGCGCCGCTTGCCGGCCAGCCAGAACCAGGGGCGCAGGGTCAGGGTGTATTTGTTACCGTTCTCGCCAACACCGGCCCAGCGGGCTTGCGTTACAATCCCGTCAAACTGGCGCGGGCCGTTGTTTTGGCTGGCCAGCTCCACCGTCGCATGGGTGCCGACCAGAGCGTCAAAATCAATGTTCGGCTGGGTGGACAGCGCATCAACGGTGTATTCGAACAGGCCGTTGACATGATCATCGCCACTAAACCGCAACAACACCAGAACGTCCTTGCCAAGAGATGTCGTCAGCTTGCCAAGGCGGGTGTCTTGCGTGTGAATGTTCATTGAAATAATCCCTGAATTTACTGGTAATACTCAGGGTAGAATAGCGAAGGAGGGGCGGGATGCAAAGTGGTAAGTTTATTGGGGGGGGAATCCGGATTGTAGATATGTACGGACTGTGTTGTCACGTTAACGTGACAACATCCTTTGAAACCATAGAGGAGGCTCAGGAACAGGCCACGGATTGGCTCGGGGCTTACAATAATGATCGGCCCAATATGGCCATCGGCGGGATCACACCCGCTATGAAATTGAAAATGGCCACGCAATTCCACTAGCGGACCCCATCAAAATGGGGGGGGGTTACCATCACAGCTGTTATGCGTCGAGCTGGTTTGCCAATATAATCCAGAATGCTGTTTATAGTCGCACTTAATGTGGTTTTGACCTGATGAGCGCAGTCACGTCGCAATTAATGTGGTTCTAGATGCAAATAATTCAGTCGAAAAAATGCTATGTTTGCAGTTTGGACCGATTATAAATGCTATTCGTTACACTTAGTTAACGCCTAGCCTCGGTATATGGCTGATATTTTGCATCACAATTCACTACGCTGGAGGCTATTCAAATTTTTTACCTCGCAACATGAGTATAATGCTGGTAAATTATCAGTAAATCACCAACGTATGCTCGGATTCTACATGTCAGTACTCCCTAATCGCCGCAGAATTGTTTCTTCACGCCATCTTGCCGAGGGTGAGGGTTGGGAGACGTCGGAGTTCGAATATGGTTTGATCATCGCCTACAATGCATTCAGCCGATGGGTGCAGCGGTGTATGGCTGCCGCCGGAATGCCCGAACTAAGCGCGTTGGAAATCCTTGTCTTACACAACACCAATCACCGAAATCGTGAAAAACGCCTAACCGATATTAGCTTCCTGCTAAATATGGAAGACAGCCATACGATTAATTATGCATTGCGTAAATTACTTAAACTCGAACTTTTAACCTCAGAAAAACGTGGGAAAGAAGTATTTTACCATACGTCAAGCAGCGGCCAAAAACTCTGCGAACGCTATCGCAAAGTCCGCGAGCAATGCTTGATAGAAGGCATTCCGGGTACTGGAATAACAGGGGAAGAATTTAGGAATATTGCGACCAGCCTAAGGTCCATGTCGGGACATTATGATCAAGCCAGTCGCGCAGCGTCTTCGCTTTAGTTACCCATTGCATTTGGAAGGTAGGTTACGATTGACGGGAAGATTGTAATAATCAGCGCACCCAATAACAGTAAGAAGAAAAACGGCATCGCCGCTGCCGCAACGCGCAGAATATTGATGCCTGTCAGCCCCTGAATAACAAACAGGTTAAATCCAACTGGCGGAGTTATCTGGCTCATCTCAACAACCAACACCAGATAAATCCCGAACCAAAGAGGATCAATTCCGGCCGCCTCGACCATAGGTAAAATGATCGAGGTTGTCAGAACGACGACTGAAATACCGTCCAGAAAACATCCCAGAATTACGAAGAACACTGTTAAAACTGCCAGTAATGCATAGGGAGACAAATCAAATGTACCTATCCAGTTAGCCAGATTGCGCGGGATACCAGTAAACCCCATTGCGATTGATAAAAACGCGGCACCCAAAAGGATGAATGCGATCATACAAGAAGTTTTGGTTGCGGACATCAGGGCATCAATGAATGCCTTGCGCCCAAAATTCCCCGAGGCTGCAGCTAACAATGTCGCTAGTATAACGCCAAGGGCGGCAGCATCCGTAGGAGATGCAACGCCGGTATAGATCGAACCTATGACCCCCCCGATCAACAGCATAACGGGTATCAGGCGCTTTGAGGCCTGCATCTTTTCGCCAAAGGTGAATTTACGGGATTCAACTGGGATCGATGCCGGGTCCAGTTTCGCCTTGACCATTACATATCCCGCAAACAACCCTACCAGTAAAAAGCCGGGCAAGACACCAGCAACAAATAGGCGTGCAATTGATTGTTCGGTAGCCACACCATAGACTATCAGGATGATAGAGGGTGGTATCAACAGACCCAGGGTAGCTGACCCAGCCAACGTACCAAGTATCAGTTTTTCCGGGTAGCCCCGCTCTAACAATTCAGGCACTGACATTCTGCCGATTGTAGCAGCCGTCGCGGCCGATGATCCTGATACAGCCGCAAAAATTGCGCAGCCTAGGATATTCACATGCAGCAGTCGCCCAGGAATCCGACCAAGCCATGGCGCGAGGCCCGAAAACATATCTTCGCTTAACTTTGACCGCAAAAGAATTTCGCCCATCAGTATGAACAATGGCAAAGCTGCCAGAGGCCAAGAGTGACTATGACCCCAAAGGGTTGTGGCCAGCACCAGCCCTTCCGGGGCATTGGAAAAAACGGCAATGGCAAAAAAGGCCATAATCGTCAATGACACGGCTACCCAGACACCCGCGGCTAGTAAAAAAAGCAACAGGCCCAGCAACACCGCAAAAATCATTGGATCTGATAATGTATCAAACATGTATTATTCCGATCCGGCATCAAGAAGAACGGGCGCGCGTACAGATATTGCCTCGATCAAAGTGTCAAGAAACGCAATTGTCAGCAGACCTAATCCGCCGACCATTCCCAACTGTGGAATCCATAGGGGAACTGCAACAATACCGGTGGACATATCCCCATAGTGATAGCTTTCACCAAGTAGAGATGCGGTAAAATAAGTGGCATATCCAGCCGTCAATGCACCAAGTGAAAGTGCAAATATTTCAAATATCCAACGTGGCCTTTCTGGCAAATTCTGCACCAACAGATTGACCCTGATATGGCTGCCAGCCCGTAAGGTGTAGGCCATTGCCATGAATGACGCAGTTGCTAGGAAAAACCCGGAAAAATCGGCATAAGACGGTATGGTAAACGATAAATTTGGCCCCCCGAGGCGGGCCAGTATATTCAGCATCACCTGTGCAGACACAAGCAGGCATATTCCAAGTATCGATAGTGCAGCAATTCCCCCTGCGGCTGCATATGCGGTATCCAGCATTCGTCGCATTTCTGACCCTCCCGTCATCAAGTCCGGAAATAAACCTGCGCTAGATGTTCCAGCGCAGGTTTATTTTGTGTTTAGTTCAGAAATGTATCTAGGATCGACAGTGCATCGTCACTTGCATTGTCTTTCCAGTTTTCCAGCATAGTTGAGCCAATCGCCTGCAAGCCCGTTACCAACTCAGGGGACGGCGTAACAATCACAATACCATTATCTGCCATGACTTGCGTCTTTGTAGCAGCTTCAGCTTTGGACATTTCCCAACCGCGGGTTTCTGCATTCGCCGCGGCTTCCAGAACAGCGGCCTGAACTTCTGGTGAAAGAGCATCGAACATACGCACATTCACCACAACAATGTTTTTGGGTAACCACGCATCGATTTGAGTGTAATGGGTTAGGAAATCCCAAGCTTTGGAGTTGGCACCTGTCGAAGGTGATGTGATCATTGCCTGCACCTGTCCGGTGGCAAACGCCTGAGGGATATCGGAAGCTTCGATTTGGACTGGTGCAGCTTTTGCAAGTGTTGCAAATTCTTCTAGAGCAGCGTTGTAGGCACGAAACCGCAGACCAGCCAGATCATCTACCGTTGCGATCTCACCATTTGTGTACAACCCTTGGGCGGGCCATGGAACAGCAAACAGAGGCATCAAGCCTTCTTTGGCCAGTAATTCTGTAATCACTGGCTTTTGGGCGCTCCAAAGTTTTGCCGCATCTTCATAGCTGGTTGCAACGAAAGGCTGACTGTCAATTCCAAACGCCAAATCTTCATTTGAAAGGCGCGACAAGAAAAATTCGCCAAGTGGCACCTGACGTGAGCGGATGGCATTTTTTATTTCCGCATGTGGAAATAATGATCCGGCAGTGTGCAGGGTAATCGTCAAGTCACCGTTTGTTGCGGCAGCAACATCATCAGCAAACTGCTGAATGTTAACGGTGTGGAATGTGCTGTCACCATATGGCGTCGGCATGTCCCATGTTTCAGCGATTGCCGGTACGGCAAGAGCAAAGGTTGCCACAAAGGCAGCAGCGTATTTCTTCATCATAGTTTTAACTCCCAAAATCCTGCCCATATTTTGTTGGGCATTACGTTTATATTGCGTTGACAATTATATTACGTTGACAATTTGTCAGTGTTTTGTAAATGATGCAAGTGAATTTTCCACGGAGATGAAAATAGTGCCCCCCGCAATCAGTCTTAACAGTATTAATATAACAATATTAACCTATTACTTCACCCGCACTGGCAAAGAGCAAAGCTCCCGTTATTGGTCAACCAAGCCGGATCAAGTTGAGAATCCTCCAGGGTGGATCACATATTTTGAGCCATTTACTCCGGTTAAAGCGACTACCATTTCTGTATCTAAATCGGCCGTCCCATTTCAATGCAAGCAAAAATAATTTTTTTGCTAACCAAGGAGTAGTATCATGTGGCAATTTTGGGTTGATCGTGGCGGCACTTTTACCGACATCGTAGCACGCAAACCGGATGGGACATTGCAATCGCACAAACTGTTATCGGAGAACCCGGAACAGTACAAAGATGCCGCCGTGCAGGGCATTCGTGATTTCTTGGGGCTAGCTACGGATGCGCCCATCCCCGATGGTGTGATCGATGCGGTGAAAATGGGAACGACTGTTGCCACCAACGCATTGCTCGAGCGTAAGGGCGATCGAACCCTGCTGCTGATCACTAAAGGCATGCGTGATCTGCTGCGCATTGGATATCAAAATCGCCCCAAACTGTTTGACCTGAACATTGTGTTGCCAGAGCCGCTCTATGAAGAAGTGATCGAAGTTGAAGAGCGGTTGGACGCAGATGGTAACATCATCACGCCGCTTGATCTGCGAAAAATGCGCGATACCTTATCCGATGCATACGGACGCGGATATCGGTCAGTCGCCATTGCATTAATGCACGGCTATCGGCTCCATGAACACGAACTGAAAATCGGTGAAATGGCAAAACAGATCGGCTTTAAGCAGATCTCGCTCAGCCACAAGGTAAGCCCGTTGATCAAGCTGGTGTCGCGCGGCGACACCACGGTAGTTGATGCCTATCTGTCGCCAATTTTGCGCCGTTATGTGGCACAGGTTTCCGGTGCCTTGGGTGCTGCTAAGGGTGGCTGCAAGTCACTAATGTTCATGCAATCCAACGGTGGCCTGACCGATGCGGCGCTGTTCCATGGCAAAGATGCCATCCTATCGGGCCCTGCCGGCGGTGTGGTTGGCATGGTGCGCACGGCATCGGCTATTGGCGCGGATAAGTTGATCGGCTTTGATATGGGCGGCACCTCAACCGATGTGTGCCATTTCGCAGGCGAATTCGAACGTAGCTTTGAAACCGAGGTTGCAGGGGTGCGAATGCGCGCACCGATGATGGACATTCATACCGTAGCGGCCGGTGGGGGCTCGATCCTGTCTTATTCAAACGGGCGTATGCAGGTTGGACCGGAAAGCGCCGGGGCCAATCCTGGGCCTGCCAGCTATCACCGTGGCGGGCCGCTGGCAGTTACCGATTGTAATGTGCTGCTTGGCAAAGTGCAGCCCGATCATTTTCCGCATGTGTTTGGTCCAAATGGTGACGAGGCGCTGGATATTGAAACCGTGCGTAGCAAGTTCAAAACCTTGGCACAGCAAATAGCAGATGAAACAAATGAACCGCTTCGCAGCTCTGAAGAACTGGCCGAAGGTTTCTTGCGGATTGCCGTTGAAAATATGGCCAATGCCATCAAGAAAATCAGCGTGCAGCGCGGTTATGATGTGACCAAATACACCATGAATTGTTTTGGCGGCGCTGGGGGCCAACACGCCTGTCAGGTGGCCGATGTGCTGGGCATGGAACGCATCTTTATCCATCCTTTCGCGGGGGTTTTATCTGC
>JAMOMH010000264.1 GCA_027068675.1 Sedimenticola sp. | reverse complement strand
GCTTAGCAGAACCCGTGAGTAAGCTGGATGACTCATCCACCTGCAACATAATCTCCTGCACCTTATCAAGCAGGTGGTTAAAGGCTTTAGCAATATCACCCACCTCATTACTGGCTGAGATATCAACTCGAGTCGTTAGATCAAGCGTTTCACTAATTTCAGTAATCTGCTGGGAAGTGGAGACAATTGGGCTAGAGAGCCAGCGACCTAAAAAGGTGGCAAACAATGCCGTAATCACCAACACAGGCAGAGCAACATAGAGAACCGACTTAATGGTTCGCATCACTGAGCCTTTCAAGGCAAGCGCGGAGAAAACAGCCACCACCTCACCACCATTTTCAACATCTGGTAGCTTTTGACGAACCACTAACAGCCAATTCTCTTCATCAATTAAGAGGTGATCCACTGAGTTGGAGAGCGATTTAAGTTGGGCACTATTTTCACTCTCTCCCACAAAGCTGTAGGTGATTTTTTTAGGGGGCATTGCACCTGAAAAGGCGGTCGCTGGCATCGCTTTAGACATACCGGTAATAGAGAGATATTTCAGGCTGGATGCTTTATAGAGTGCTTGTGCATCTGCACTACGCAGCTTCATAACATTGCCACCATTGATACCACGGGTAGCCAAGCTCTCAACGGGGTGCATTACAGCTTTACTAATATTGAGCAGCTGTTCTCGCTCTGCCGTAGTCTGTACGTTATATAGCAACGTACTAAAGACAACCAAGCTGAAAAAGCCAACAGCCACCATCCCCAACAGCATGACACTGCCTAAATTTAAACTTATTCTTTTCATAATCAAGCGGCCCTATTTCTGTGAAGACTACTTCAATGTGCCACACTGCCCATTGACACAGAATGCACCATATCCGGTGTGGCATACTCTGCAAGTATTCGCGCTCAAGATACCATCAGCACCCGTCGCATCCGTACCATCCTCTTTATAAACAGCGTATGCAGGTGCGCCATCTTTAAGACCGGTGACAAATAGCAGTTGAAGATCCTTCAGATGCAAAATCATGTTACTACCTTCAACCAGTTTGCCATCTCGCACCTTGTAACTCGCCATTGCATCAGGTTTAACCAATACAGCAACGGCACCTGGCCCTTCAGGACGTACGGGGCAGTATGTCTCAACTGTCTCCTGATAGATGGGCGGAAAGCTGCTAACATCAGCCTCACAACCTGGCAGCGCCCCGATAGTGGTCAACGTCGTCGTTACTGACTTCCATGACTTCCAATCAGCGGGGAAAGGCGTCTCACCAGCCGCATATACCGTTTGTGAAGCCAGTAGAGATAACAGGCAAGCACCAAGAATATTAATAATATTTTTCATTTCCCTCTTCCTTATATAAAGTTGACCCTACAGACTCAGTTACGACCTTTTTCATCCTAACTTTAAATTTTCTTATCGAAGCACTGCAAATGTCATACATACATGTATAAAAATATGCTAAGTACAGCCATGAAGATAACCCCACTTAGACAAATAATATTTGGGCTATTTGTACTCTTTTTTTCATCACAAACCATCGCCAGTCCGTCAGTAATAACGGGGCATATCACCACAGCAATTTTGGCCTCTTCATGCAGCAGCTGTCATGGCCCTAATGGTGTCAGCAGTGGCCCATCCATACCTTCAATAGCCGGCATACCAAAAGAGTATTTCCTCGAAATTATGCTCGCATTTAAGCTCAATCAGCTTCCAAGTAGCGTGATGGGTGATATTGCCAAAGCATTTAGTCGAGATGAACTGACTCAACTCGCTGATCACTTTTCAAAAAAAAGGTTTGTCCCTAGCCAGCAGCCTTTTGACCCTGTTCTAGCTAAAAAAGGGGCCAAGTTGCATGAGGAGTTTTGTGAGGGGTGCCATGAGAAGGGGGGGAGTTCAGCCAAAGATAAAGAGATATCGATATTGGCTGGACAACATCTGCTCTATCTGCGCTGGACACTGGACGATTTTAAACGCAACAAACGGCAAGCAACCAGAAAGATGGCCAAAAAAATGCGCAAACTCCTTAAGCTTGAAGGCAATGCAGGACTTGATGCACTTGCCCACTACTACGCCAGCCAACAACCATGAATAGCAGCCGTAGAGATTTCATCCGCTCAGTAGCATTAGGCTCCACTGCTGCACTACTGGGCCTATCTAACCACGCCTACGCTTCTGGCAAACGGGTGGTTGTCATTGGTGGTGGAAGTGGGGGTGCCACGGCTGCACGTTATCTACGCCTATTTGACCCAACCCTTCAAGTCACTCTTATTGAGCCGCAAAAAAGATACCGCAGCAGCCTAATGAGTGGCGAGGTGCTAATTGGCACGCGTGAAGCAAGCACACTACTGTTTGATTATCTAAAACTTAGCCAACTTGGCATTAAGCTGGTCACTGACCGGGTAATCTCAATCGATTCGGAACAGAGCACAATTAAGACTCAGCAGGGTGATGAGTTCTCATATGATCGCTGCATCATCTCACCCGGCATCGATTTTCAATGGTCAGCCATTGATGGTTACAACCAAGAGATTACCCAACAATTCCCACACGCCTGGCGTGGAGGTGAGCAGCTTATAACGCTAAAAAAGCAGCTCACGTCAATGCATGATGGTGGCAATATCATCATCTCAATACCCAAACCGCCCTACCGCTGCCCTAGTGCCCCTTATGAGCGAGCCTCACTGATGGCCTACTATTTACAACAACATAAGCCAAAATCAAAAGTTATTATTCTAGATGCAAACTCAACATTTGATAACCAAAGGGGCTTTAAAAAGGTTTGGAGAAAGTATCCCATCGAACGGATTTCAGCAGAAGAGGTGACTGCTTTTGACGCGTCTAACAAGAGAGTGACCACTCACTCTGGCCAACAGATCAAAGCAGATATCATCAATATTATCCCTCCACAAAAGGCGGGCAAAATTGCAGCAACAGCTGGCTTGGTTGATGAGAGTGGTTGGTGCCCCGTTAATCTAATCACCTTTGAATCTCACTTAAAAAACAACATCCATGTTATTGGCGATGCAGCGGCGATAGGAGAGATGTCAAAGCTTGCCTCTTCAGCCAATGCTCAAGGTAAAGTTTGTGCCGCCGCTGTTGTCGCGCTTCTAAATGGGGAGAGCCTCAACCCTGTACCACTCATCGAAACCAGCTATGCCATCATTGGCCCAACAGCAGCTATATCGAGAGGCGCTGTTTTTAAACCAACAAAAGGGGGTGAAACACTGACGCTCATCGCCGATAGTTTGAAGGCAAAAAAAACCAAACGCTACCCTCTACGCGAGTTCTACAATGCACATAGCTGGTACAACAATATCACTCGAGATATTTTTGGTTAAAGAAGATTAGAATTGGATATTAAATCGACCATAGAGCGAGACCTTGTTCATGCAGTCGATGCCATGACGGCAGAAGACACGAATAAAGGCATTCACCACATCTGGGGAAAATTGACTGCCTGAACGACTTTTAATCTCTTTTAACGCACGCTCCAGCGGCATCGCTTGGCGGTAGGGGCGTGTTGAGGTCATCGCCTCAAAGGCATCTGCCACGGCAATAATCCTGGCACCAATCGGGATATTATCACCCGACAACCCAACAGGGTAACCCTCACCTGAGTGGTATTCATGGTGATGTTTGACAATATTTTTCACCTGCTCCATATCACCCATTTTAGCGAGAATATTGACCCCTATCTCAGGATGAAGCTTGATCACCTCATACTCATCAGAGGTCAATTTACCCTCTTTGAGCAGGATATGGTCAGGGATGCCTATTTTCCCAATATCATGCAGCAGACCTGCTGTGGCAATTATATGTAGATGATCATTATCAATACCCATCTCCTCACCAATCAAAACTGAACAGCGCGCCAAGCGAGCCGCATGGTCTGCAGTGTGGCGATCTCTAGCCTCGATAGCACTGGCCAAAGTTGATATCATTGAGAAGTATTGACTCTCTGTACGCTCATACAGCTGGGCATTCTCTATTGCGATGGCGGCCTGCCCACAGAGAATGGTGATCAGCTCTAAATCGGAGTTGGTAAATATTCGATCATTGGAGAGGTGGAAGAGATTCAACACACCGATGATCTCCCCTTTCAATATGATCAGCACAGATAGAATTGAGCTAATTTGCTCATTAAAACTATTCTGATTAAATGGTGATTCAGCCATTGAGCGCTCACACAATAGGAATGAATGCCCCTGTTTGACAACCCACTCTGCAAGACGATAGCTACCACCATAGCGCTCATCCTCATCGGGTAGGTCAACACCCTGTATCGCCTTCAGCTGCAGCCCACCATCATGGTCAACCATCATCAGTGATACTCTGTCGGCAACGGTATATTTTGCCGCCTCCTCCACAATTATCCCAATCAGTGTACTAACATTTGTCTCTGCCACCATCCGCTTGTTCACTTCAAGCACTGGAAATAGTGCCTTCAATTTTATCTTTTCACGTATGGTTCTACTTTTGCTGATCGCCGCTTCTAGCGTGCTGCACAGCTCACTGGGTGTGAAGGGCTTTAACACGAAACCTTGCGTTCCGTGGCGCATGCTCTCAATAGCGGTATCAATTGTCCCATGGCCGGTAATAACCACAATAGGGAGGTCTGATGAGATATCTGTACGAATCTTCTCAATCAGCTCAATGCCCGATAGGCCTGGCATTTTTATATCGGTAATGACCAAATCATACGATGAGTTCAATAACAGCTGAAAACCATCTTCACCACAACATGCTGTTTCAACGATATAACCGATACCTGTTAAAATCTCAGTAGCAACACTTCGGATAACCTCTTCATCATCAATTAGCAGTATTTTTTCACGCATCTATTTGTCATCTATTTTAAAAAATCTCACCCCCATATAGGGGGTTCTATCTACTCTGAACCGGCGATCCAGACCTCAAATCATTTATAGCAAAATTAGCAAGTTATAGGCTATTCACCTTGATCTAGAGGGAATTTAATGGTGAAGGTTGTCCCTTCATTTTCAGCGGTATCAACTTCAACTAACCCACCATGCTCCTTAATAATACCAAGGCTAACGGACAAGCCTAGCCCTGTCCCTTTTGTCTCTGGTTTAGTGGTGAAAAATGGATCAAATATCTTCTCCAAAACATGAGCAGGAATACCTGGGCCGTTATCAGAGATATCAACACGGAGGTATTTATCATCAACTAACGAGCTAACTTTAATCACCCCTCCCTCCGTCATAGCATAGATCGCATTATTAATGATATTAAGAAAAACCTGCTTGATCTGAGTCGCATCTAAATGGAGAAATGGCAGCTGCTCTGCACAATGATCCTCAATTTTAATTGAGGCTGACTCAGCATGATGCATCACCAACTCCATCGTCTCTTTTACAACTTGATTCACATCTATCAATGCGCGCTCTGTCTCACCTTGACGAGAGAAGTCGAGCAAGTTACGTACAATTTTTCTAATGCGCATCGTCTCGTTATAGACAATATCCAACCGCCGCTTGTCTCCCTCCTCCCATTCACGTCCATCACGCAGCAGACAGGTGTGGGTCAAAATCCCCGTCAGCGGATTATTCACCTCATGTGCCACATTGGCTGCCAGTTCACCAATGGAGGCGAGACGTGCCGCATTAATTAGCTGAAATTGTGCATTGCGCGTCTCTTTCAGCTGCTCCTTTAGCTGTCCATAGAGGGTAGAGTTTTGTACCGCAAGGCCAATCTCATCACGAATGGCAAACAGCAGATCCAGCTCATCCTCAGCAAATTTATAGCGATTAAATGAGGCGACATAGATAACGCCATCGGAGAGATGGTTTTGTGAAATCATCGGTATACAGACCAGCCCCCGAAAGCCACCTGCCCGAATTTGTGACTCCAGCACCGCATCACTGTTGGCATCTTCAATAATGACAACATCACCCGTCACTAACACCGCCTCCTCCATTTGTGCACTGATGGCAATTAACTCATCCCGTATCACTTGAGAGTCATCTTTCAGCTGAGCGGCTGTTAATACCATCCCTCTACTCTCGGGTGAACGCAGACAAACCCAGGCGGCATCCATGCTGGTCACCTTCAATAGCTCAACCAGGGCATCCTGTAAAATCTGTTTGATATCGAGTGAACGGCTGACAACTGATGCAATATGATTGAGTGCAGAGAGGCGTCGCATATTCTGATTATTCTCATCATCTTTTCTCTTCAGTGAACGTGCCATCTGATTAAATGAGGTGGCAAGGTTACCAATTTCATTACTACCCACTACCTCAATCGGCTCAAAATCTTCACCCTGCTCCAGTTTGCGTACCCCTTTATTGAGAACCAATATCGGGTCAGTGATACTGCGGGCGATGAAGTAGGTGATAAACATCGCAATCGGCAGAAAAAAGAGTGTTATCGAAAGATTGGTCATCATCAAATCATTGAGCCGGGCGGTAATTCGCTCCTGTGACAGGCGCACTAATACCACACCAATCACCCGTCCAACATTTGCTAAATTGCTACTCTCATGCTCCTCAAAAAAGTCACTATCGAGAAAAATATCTTCATCCGTCATTTTTTTAGAGACAATAACCGGTGCCCAAAACTCAATCACCTCAATATCCTGCAGCCAACGCCACCCATTAAAAGAGCGCTTATCCTTTAATAGTTGACCAAGCTCTTTTGACTTAACCTCACTATCAAATGAGAAGTGATCACCCTTTGACTCCGAAGCCAATATCTGTCCTGATATTGAATAGACGGCTGCATAGACAACATCTGCCTCACGTAATGTTCTCTTCACCATCGGTAGTAAAAAATAGGGGTTTTCAGAAAAGACACCCAGCTCAGATGCTGTCGCCATATTCTCTGCATACGACAAGCCACGCGCCGTTAAATCTTGATTGAGCATCTCACTCTGACGGTTAATATGGACCAGGGTAAAGAAGGTGGAGAGGGTAAGTACGAATATTGAAAATGTCCAAAAAGTTCTAGCAAAGAAACCGGAGAATAGTTTCTCTAACATATCTGCTAGACCTTATTCGAGGCGCTTAGAGCCAAGCGGAGGAGATAAGAGAGTACAGCACCCTGTAGCAAGAGGGCCAGTCGTGGTTGAAACCTAAAATTTCTCGCCAACTTAACCAAGTTCACCTAATCAAAATCCAATAGAGAAAGGGGGGGTGATGAAGACGAAATAGCGACTACTGTCGTGATATTTCTTATCGTACATTTAGCCAAGAATGAACACCATTAGCAAACGATAAATAAGACAAATTTTAATTTTGGAGCTGGATCAATTTTAGTCCATAAAATGTCTTCTCACAGGGATTGCAGCATTTATTGAAGAGGGCACCTCTCTGCGATAAATTTGGCCAACCAACTTGTTCTTGCCCTGGTAACACGCTAGTCTTCCCAGTTTGGCTATTTTAGACAGAATAAACTACAAAATTAGGAGTCCAAGCCGTGTTTCGAGAAGAGATAAAAGTACTCGACTGCACCATCCGTGACGGTGGATTGATCAACAACTACCACTTCACTGACGATTTAGTAAAAGCCACCTACCGAGCCGCTTGCGACTCCGGTGTGGATATCGTCGAACTCGGCAAAAAACTGGCCGAGAGTGATGAGTATACACGTGAAAAATATGGCCGCTGGAACTTCTGTGATGATGATGACCTCAATCGGGTTATCGATGCTCACGAAAGTGATCACCGACCACTCATTGCCGTTATGTACGACGTTGGCCGCGTAGATACCAACGCACTGCAACCAAGAGAGCAGAGTCCCTTCGATATGGTGCGCACCGCCTCTTATGTTGCGGATATCGACAAAGGGTTAGATCTCTGTAAACGCTCTAAAGACCAAGGTTATCTAACGACAATCAACATCATGGCCTGCTCTGCTGTACCTCATACCGATTTAATCGAGGCGCTGCAGCAGGTTAATGAGACCAAAGAGGTGGACTACCTCTACCTAGTTGATAGCTACGGTGCCTTCTACTCAGAGCAGGTCACCTCATTTTTGAAGCTCTACAAAGAGCATGCGCCTGATAAAGAGCTGGGTTTCCACGCACACAACAATCAGCAGCTTGCCTTCTCAAACACCCAGCAGGCGATCATTGATGGCGTCAACCTGCTCGATGCCACGATCAATGGCATTGGGCGCGGTGCTGGCAACTGTAACCTTGAGCTGCTACTCAACTTCCTTAAAAACCCGAAGTTTGATGTCGCTCCTATCTACAAAACAATTCAGGAGCACTTTGTTCCACTCCGTGAAGAGATTGAGTGGGGTTTTAACGATATCTACGGTATCAGCGGTCATCTGAATCAGCATCCTCGTGAAGCGATGAAATTTCGTAAAGATGCAGAGAATCGGGACAACTGCTACGACTTTCTCAATAAGTCATTAAAGCTGGACGGTTAAAACAAAAGCCGATGCGCATCACACGTTTTCTCAACTCGCCGCTGACAAAAATATGGTGGTGGCAATCAATTTACCAAAGGCAAAGGGTTTGATACCTTCTGCCTACTCAGGCCAGTGTTGGTAACAGCTAATGAGATCAGTAATCCACAAAACCTCTCTCTACGCTGCACAGTTAATGGCGAATTACTGTAAGATGGCAATATACGAGGTATGACCGTCCCCATCGCTCCTCTGATTCACTTAATGAGCCAAGACACCACACTGCTGCCTGGCACCGTTATCCTTACTGGCGCCCCCGCCTCCCCGTAATAACGATAATAGAGCACCAATGTCCGCACCTGAAGAGAACGAACCCCTCGTTGAGATTAAGCTAAAGAACGGCACCATCACCCTTCTTGGCACCGCCCATGTCTCCCAGGCAAGTGCTGATAAAGTGCAAGAGCTGATAGCCACTGAGCGGTATGACTCGGTTGCTGTAGAGCTCTGCCCCAGCCGTCACAATGCACTGGTCAACCCCAACGCCCTGGCTAAGATGGATCTATTTCAGGTCTTCCGTGAAGGGCGCGTGATGATGGTGATCGCCAATCTCGCACTGGGTGCCTACCAACAACGATTAGCCGACCAGTTTGGTATTGAGCCAGGTGCCGAACAACGCATCGCCATCAAATTGGCCGAAGAGGCCCATTTACCACTACTGTTGGTTGACCGTGAAATCAGCACCACACTAAGGCGGGTGGCTGCCAATCTACCTTGGTGGCAGAAGTGGTCTCTCTTTGCCGGTCTATTGGCCAGCCTCATCTCACGCGATGAGGTCTCTAAGGATGATATTGAGCGTCTCAAAGAGGGTGACATCCTTGAGGCGACCTTTTCAGAGTTTGCTGAAGAGCGAAAAGATCTCTACGAACCACTAATCGACGAGCGTGACCGCTATATGGCGGCACGGCTGCTACAAGAGATTGAGCAGAGCGAGCAGAGTAATCTACTGGTTGTCATTGGCGCAGGCCACATGAAGGGCATCACGCGCTACATCAATGAGCAGCAGGAGCCCTCTGCTGAGGTCATTGAGAGGTTAGACCGAATACCCCCTCCCAGCCGATGGCCAAAGATGATCCCGTGGTTGATCACTCTGCTGGTACTGAGCGGTTTTGTCATCGGCTTTATGCGTAGCCCGGAGCTGGGCTGGCAGTTGGTACAGGATTGGGTGCTCATCAACGGCGGCCTATCTGCGCTGGGAGCCCTACTGGCGATGGCACACCCATTAACGGTCATTACCGCTTTTATTGCTGCCCCCATTACATCACTCAACCCTGCTATCGGGGCTGGCATGGTGACTGCTAGTGCTGAAATCTATCTCCGCAAACCACAAGTGGGGGACTTCAGCAGGCTACGCAATGACACCACTGAACTGAAGGGGTGGTTCCGCAATCGCGTCTCACGCACCCTGCTGATATTTTTCCTCAGCACTCTCGGTTCAGCCATTGGCACCTATTTGGCTGGGTTCAAGATATTTGGCCAGCTAGCAGGATAAGGGACTCTATCCTGCTGTTTCATCGCGGCTAGACGACTGCGGTAAACCGCCTCTTTGATCTTCTCTGGGTCACTCTCATTTGCTGCAATCTCACCACAATCAACACTGGCAGCACGGCCAAACAACGTAAGCAGCCTGCCCGCTTGTCGGTAGGGACGATCAAAAAAACCCGCTCGCCCCCTAAAGTCTGACTCACAAACCAGAATAAACTGCGCAAGCCGTTCGGGGCGGCGAAAGGCATCTAGCCCCTCCAGCATTTTAAGAGCCGTACTATCACGCAGCTCCTCTATATGGTGCAATTTTGTGTGATAGCGGGCAGCCAAACAAGCAAGCTCACAAAAACGCTTGGGGGCTTTTAGTCGTTCACAAAGCTGCTCGATCAACCTAACGCCACTCTCTTCATGCCCATGATGGCTTGGCCACTTTTCAGGGGGTGTCACCCCCTTGCCAAGATCATGTACCAATGCTGCAAAACGCACCTCAGGCTCATGCGAACGCTTGGCAGCACAAGCCAGCACCATCATGGTGTGGTCACCCGTATCAACCTCTGGATGCCACCTCTCAGGTTGCGGAACACCCCACAAAATATCAAGCTCAGGTAGCAATTTTTTCAGCGCGCCACAACGCCTTAACACATCAAAAAATGGGGCTGGCAGTGGCTCAGCCAACGCTTTTTCTAACTCTTGCCAAAGGCGTTCAGGCACCAGATCATCCACCGCCCCCTCTGCTACCATCTCACTCATCAGCTGCATCGTCTCTTTGGCAACACGAAAGCCAAAATCAGCATAGCGTGCTGCAAAACGGGCAACTCGTAGAATACGCAGAGGATCCTCTACAAAATCAGCAGAGATGTGGCGCAACACCCGTGCCTGTAGATCTTGTTGGCCACCACAGCAGTCTATAATGGCACCGCTCTCATCCTCTGCCAATGCATTGATCGTAAGGTCTCGTCGCATTAAATCCTGTTCTAACGTCACCTCAGAACCAAACTGCCCCACTTCATCTCGACCCCGCCGAGCCAAGGCGTACTCTTCATTAGAGTCAGGGTGTAGAAAAATAGGGAATGCCTTTCCTACCTGCCGATACCCTGCCGCAATCATCTCCTGTGGTGTTGCACCCACCACCACATAGTCCCGCTCTCTCACTTCTCGCCCTAATAGACGATCACGAACAGCCCCACCCACTAAATAACTTTTCAAACCTACTTCACCTTAAAACCTGCATGACAAATCACCATGATCTGCATAGTTTACTACTCTGTAACCTCGATATTTTAGCTAAATGCCGAGGCATCAAACCAAAAAATGGATAGGCTGAGTCAATCGCTACTTTTTGCCTTTTTTGACCGCCTCATATTCCGCTTCAGCTTTTTTAATCCGCTCATAATAGTCAGTTTTTAGATGCCGCCCACCTTTTGCTAAAAACTGCCAATCACTATCCCGAACAATCTTGGCCTCTTGCAGTTTTCTCTTCGCCTCAGCCAAACGACTCACCTCACTATCGGCTTTTTTCTTCTGTATTAAGCGATTTTTCTCACGCTGCTGGCTCTTTTTTATCGCCTGTTTCAACCCCATTGCACGCTGTTTTGCAGCATCCACATCTGCCTTTGATGGCCCAGGTTGCAGCTGAATTAGCTCCTCTTTTTTTGCCCCTGCCAACGGTTTTGATGAGTAAATTACCTCACCCTTTTCATTAACAGAGCGGTAGAGACTCTCCGCGAATGCACTGCTGCTATAGAGCCCTATCTGTAACAACAGCAATGAAACACCCAATAAAATAATTTTAGTCACCATTTTACCCCTCAATTCATCCTATTATAGCCTTCAGAAGCGTACTATAGTTTGATAGATCTTAGCCGATATATAAGCAAATTTTTTGTTAACTTAATTTTAAAAAACAGGGAGCAAATCAGCATGCATGACTATGCAGAAAAACGTGATTTCCAACGCATGGCGATGGAGTGTCCCGCCCGTTTCAGAATGCACAATGCCGAAGAGATTAATGGCGCAATTGTCAAAGATCTCAGCAGTGGTGGCATGTTGCTCTGGCTTGAGCGGGAGATTGAACTGGGTCAACACCTAAATATTGAGGTAATGCCAGCCAAAACAATCACCCCATCCCTCTCTGCTGAGGTGACCATTATACGCTGCTATGAACTTGAAGAGGGTATCTGGGCCGCTGCCTGCTCAATTGACAACATTTTTAGAGAGGATGAGGTGGGTGCCAACTTCCCTTAAGGAGGCCAACTGCTCTCCATCGACCCAAGCATATTTGAGATGCTTTAGGCGATGCGATTCCGCTCCTCACCCGCAAGGAAAGATTGAATATTTGCAGCCAGCTCACCAACTAACCGCTGGCGTGATTCACAACTTGACCAAGCCACATGTGGTGTAACAATCAGATGCGGCACACCAGCAGCCAGTAGTGGATTATCTGCTGATGGTGGCTCACTGCTCAGCACATCAACCCCCGCACCGGCAATTTTCTCTTCACGTAGCGCATGAGCCAACGCCGCCTCATTAACAATACCACCACGCGCTGTATTGATCAGAATAGCCTCTGGCCGCATCAACGCCAGCTCCTCGGCACCAATCAAGTTTTGAGTTGTTTCATTCAAAGGACAGTGCAGACTCAACACATCAACCTGCGGCAATAATGCATTCAACGACACTCGCCCCTCTACCGGTTCACCAGCCAGGCGCTGGCAAATTAGTACCCGCATACCAAACGCTTCAGCCACTTTTGCTACCGCTTGGCCCAATGTGCCATAACCCACAATGCCCAATGTTTTTCCCGATAACTCCGCAAAAGGGTAGTCCAATAGTGCAAACTGCGGACTCACCTGCCAATCACCACACCTAACCGCTACATGGTGTTCAAGAAGTCGGCTCTTCAGGGCTAATAGGTGAGTAAATACCCACTGCACAACTGATGGGGTGGAGTAACCGGCAACATTAGTAACAGCAATGCCCAGCTCTGCCGCCGCTTCAAGATCGACATTATTGGTGCCAGTCGCAGCCACACAGATCAGTTTCAAAGCGTTGGTTTGCTGCAAAATTTCTTGATCTAACACCACCTTATTGGTAATCACCACCTCCACATCATGTAGAGATTTTATGCACTGCTCACGATCATCCATCGCAGCGTGGTATTGCCACTGATAGGGCAACGCTTGCAGTGATGTGAAATCGATATCATTACAGTCGATAGTCTCTGCATCAAGTATGGTCGCTTTGGCTTTATGCATAATATTTCCTGTCATTAGAGGTCTCGCATTAGCATACTGCCATCCAGCGATAAAGTATGGGTGTTTTGCTGCCCATCTAATGAGCTACAATAGGCTTCATCCACTTTTCAAGCCCTGGCCTCACTGCGCCTTAATCTATCAGTACAAAATCATGAGCGAACAATCAGCACCGCGGATTCGCGAAATCCCCTATAACTACACCTCATTCTCTGATCGTGAGATTGTCATCCGCTATCTTGGCGAAGAGATGTGGCAACTGATCGAAGAGCTACGCACCACACGTCGCACCGGCCGCTCCGCACGGATGCTCTATGAAGTTCTGGGTGATATGTGGGTGATCAACCGCAACCCCTACCTGCAAGATGATCTACTTGCTGATAAGCAGCGACGCGGCGCATTGGTTGGCGCACTGCGTCATCGACTTGAGCAGTTTGAGGCACGCACTGATAACAATGAGCAGGCTATCCAGCTACTCCACGCCGCTCGTAAAGCCGTAGATAGTTTTGATAATGAGCTAGAGGCAGATATCGAGCTACGCACCCGTGTGCTGCGTAACCTGAATGGCATCACCCGCCAAGATAATATCGACTTCAGTGGTCTAGCCCGTGTTTCACACGCCACTGACGCAACCGATTGGCGTGTCGAAATGCCATTTGTCGTGATCAATCCTGATAGAGAAGATGAAGTTGCAGGCATCGTTAAAAGTTGCATTGAGTTAGGGCTCACTATCATCCCAAGAGGCGCAGGTACTGGCTATACTGGCAGCGCTGTACCCCTCGACCGGCACAGCGCTGTGATCAACACCGAAAAGTTGGATCAGTATGGGCCGATTGAGCATATTGAACTGCCCGGTGTCAATGGCAAGGTACCAACCATCCATGCCGGCGCAGGTGTGGTAACACGCAGCATCTCTGACCTAGCCATCACCGAAGGGCTCGCTTTTGCCGTAGACCCTACCTCACAACACGCCTGTACCATCGGCGGCAATATCGCCATGAATGCGGGGGGCAAAAAGGCCGTTCTCTGGGGAACCACCCTAGATAATTTGGTCTCATGGCGTATGGTCACACCTGAATCAGACTGGCTGGAGGTGGAGCGCCTAAACCACAATATGGGTAAAATCCATGATCAGGAGCTAGTCACCTTTCGCATCACCCGCTATGCACACGATGGTATCAGCCAGAAGGGGATGCCAGAGATCCTAGAGATCCCTGGCAGCGCCTTCCGTAAAAAAGGGCTGGGCAAAGATGTCACTGATAAAGCACTACATGGTCTCCCAGGTGCGCAGAAAGAGGGGTGCGATGGCCTCATCACTTCTGCCCGTTTTGTGCTGCACCACATGCCTGTGCAGGCACGTACCGTCTGCCTTGAATTTTTTGGTGTTGATCTGGGTCTATCGGTACCGGCTATTGTTGAGATTCTTGATTTCTTCAAACAGACGCCAGCCGTCAAGCTGATCGGCCTTGAGCATCTGGATGATCGTTACATCAAAGCGGTCAAATACGCCACCAAAGCGGCCCGCCCTGATCTGCCAAAGATGGTGCTATTGGCCGATATTGCCAGTGAAGGTGAAGCAGCCGTTAATGCTGCCGCCGAGGAGATGGTACGCCTCACCAAGCTCCGTAGTGGCGAGGGTTTTATCGCCACCAGTAAAGAGGCCCGCGCCCGTTTTTGGGCCGACCGCGCCCGCACAGCAGCCATCTCTGCTCACACCAACGCCTTCAAAATCAATGAAGATGTGGTGATCCCGCTACCTAAATTGGGTGAGTACAGCCGCGCGATTGAGAAGATCAATATTGAGCTGTCAATCAGTAATAAGATCGATATTGCCGCAGAGACTCAACACTACCTCGACACCAATTTAGTCACTATGCTGCCCAACCATGACTATGAAAAGAGTCATGAGGGAGTGGCCATTTTGCAAAATAAGCAGCAGGCAGCCAACGATACCTTGCAGCAAGCGACTAGCCGCTGGCAGACAATTCTCGACAACCTTGAGAGCAGCGCCGACAGCCACCGTAAACAGCTCTCTGCAGCAGAACAGCGTTTGCTAAAAAAGGGCGACACGCTGCTTGACCTATTACTGCGCCATGACTTGGTCATCTCATATCGCAAAGAGGTCGCTGCTCCACTGGGTGAGATCTTCTCTGGCGAAGAGATGAAACCTCTGCGCGACAGACTGGATGAGATCCACACAATCACCCGTGAGTCTCGTCTCTTTATCGCCCTGCACATGCACGCTGGCGACGGCAATGTACACACCAATATCCCTGTTCACTCACAAAACTACCAAATGCTAAAAGCGGCAGACCAAGTGGTAGAGCGGGTAATGGAACTCGCCCTCTCACTAGGTGGCGTTATCTCCGGTGAACACGGCATTGGCATCACCAAAATCCATTTCCTCAATGCTGAAAAACGTGAGAGCTTCGCACGTTATAAAGAGAAAATTGATCCCAAAGGGCACTTCAACCGCGGTAAACTCCTGGCCGGCTCTGGCCTACACAACGCCTATACCCCATCACTACGTTTGGTAGAGCAGGAGGCGATCATTCTGGAAGAGAGCGAGTTGGGCGCACTCAATGATGATATACGCCACTGTCTGCGTTGTAGCAAGTGTAAACCAGTCTGCCAAACCCACATGCCTCGCGCCAATTTGCTCTACTCACCTCGCAATAAGGTGCTTGGCACCAGCTTAATCATTGAGGCGTTTCTCTATGAGGAACAGACTCGTCGCGGCCTCTCAATTCGCCATTTTGATGAGATGAATGATGTGGCTGACCACTGCACCATCTGCCATAAATGCATTAACCCTTGCCCCGTCAATATCGATTTTGGTGATGTCACCATTCGCATGCGGCGAATTCTGACCAAACATAAGCAGAAACGCAGCAATATCGCTGCAAATGTGGCGATGTCATTCCTCAATAGCTCCGACCCTCGCAAGATTAACATTATGCGAAAGGGGGTGGTCGAGTGGGGCTATAAAGCGATCACTACTGGCCACGATATAGCACGCTACTTAGGGCTACTCGGGCCAAAAAATGAGTTACCAAAGATCACCAGCGGCAATACTCAGCTGAAAGAGCAGCTCATTGATAGCGTACGCCGCCCACTGCGCGTGGCCCTACCAAAGCAGACCATGCGGGCTGCTCTCGGGCTAGAAGATAAAACCTTTATTCCAATTTTGCGTGACCCTACACAGCTAAATGATGACGCTGAAGCGCTCTTCTATTTCCCTGGCTGCGGCTCTGAGCGCCTCTTTAGTGATGCCTCACTAGCTACTATCGCCACCCTCTATCGGAGTGGTGCACAAGTGGTACTACCGCCCAGCTATCTCTGCTGCGGCTATCCACAGACAGCAAGCGGACAGGCTGAGCTTGGCCATAAGATCACCACTGAAAATCGCGTGCTATTCCATCGAATCGCCAACACACTCAACTATATGGATATTAAAACTGTGGTGGTCTCCTGCGGCACCTGCATGGATCAGCTTCAACAGTATGCCTTTGATAAGATATTCCCTGGCTCACGGCTGCTCGATATCCATGAGTATCTAATGGAGAAGGGTGTTAAAATTGAGAGCAGTGACAACTATCTATTCCACGACCCCTGCCACTCACCGATGAAGAGCTACGATCCAATCAAAGTGGCAACCAAGTTAACCAACAGCAAGGTAGTATTATCTGACCGCTGCTGTGGTGAAGCGGGTACCTTAGCCACCTCACGCCCCGATATCTCTCGTCAGATACGCTTCCGCAAATCTGAGGAGCTACAAAAAGGGCTGGAGGAGCTGGGCGGCAAAGCAGACACTAAGCTGGTCACCACCTGCCCCGCTTGTCAGCAAGGGTTAAGCCGTTACAGCGATGATACGGGGCTGACACCTGAATATCTTGTTGTCGAGATAATTCGCCATCAAATGGGCGAAGGGTGGCAGAAAAAGTTCATCAACGACCTAAAGCAGGGCGGCATCGAACAGGTGCTTCTATAATCAAATACAGCAGGGCCAACAACCACAACTAACCACTGGCTGGCACAAATAGTGTGCCAGCCACTCAATCACCGACAGGCAGATGAGCCACAAAAAAGCACGCCACAGCTGGATAGGCCATTTAACCCATGAGATTCGGTTGCGCTTGTCTCGTGCCGATGGCCTGCTGCCTCTCTCTCTTATCGGCCTACTGACAGGGCTTGTCGCTGGCGGTGTAATCATCGCCTTTAGACTACTGGTTGAAGGGACTCAAGCCAGCTTTCTACCGGGTGGGTTATCTGAAAATTATGAAGATCTGCCATTGGCATTGCGTTTTGTACTACCGATTATCGGTGGTTTGCTAATTGGCATCATCTTCCAACTCCAGGCCAAAGGGCTCTTCACTCTAGGTGTCTCCCACGTACTAGAGCGCCTTAACTACCACCAGGGTTATCTCTCTTTACGCGGCCTTCTACTGCAATTTTTTGGTGGTGCAGTTGCTATTATCAGCGGCCACTCAGTCGGTCGTGAGGGGCCAAATGTCTTTCTGGGGGCTGCCAGTAGCAGCCTAGTTGGACAAGCACTCAAACTACCCAACAATGCCATTCGAACCTTGGTTGGCTGCGGCACAGCAGCCGGTATTGCCGCCTCTTTTAACACACCACTGGCTGGCGTCATATTTGCTCTCGAGGTGGTGATGATGGAGTACACTCTGGCCAGCTTTATGCCAGTGATATTAGCCGCGGTCAGTGCCAATGCTCTCTCTATTCTGCTCTTTGGCTCTGCGCCTGCCTTTACTCTGCCTGAGTTGCAACTTGGCTCTCTAAAAGAGCTGCCACTGCTACTAATTTTAGGAGTAGCCATTGGCTCCATTGCTGCACTCTACAACCACATGCTCCAACAACTAACACTACGCAGCCGACACATGGTCTTCTGGCAACGAACAACACTAGCCGGTTTTTTAGTTGCACTTTGCAGTTTGGCCGCACCCGAGGTGATGGGCCTTGGATACGATACCGTTAATAGCGCTCTACTGGGCGAGCTAGGGCTTGGCCTACTGTTATCCATCATCTTTTTTAAGATATTAGCTACTGCTTTCAGTATCGGCTTGGGCATCCCTGGTGGCGCCATCGGCCCGACTCTGGTCATTGGTGCCTCTATCGGCAGCCTAATAGCCATTTTGGCAGACCAGTTTTACCCCGGATTCAGCTCAAATATCGGTTTCTACGCCCTGCTCGGCATGGGTGCAACAATGGGGGCCAGCCTACAAGCACCTCTCGCGGCACTCACCGCTATTCTTGAGCTAACACAAAACCCTCAAGTCGTCATGCCAGGCATGCTGGTAATCGCTATCGCTGGGCTAACCAGTAGTGAGCTTTTTGGCAAGGGGTCACTCTTCCTCGGCATCTTAAAAGCGAGTGGTCTAGATTTTCGCGCAGACCCCATTATGCAGGCATTGAGAAAGGTCGGTGTCGCTTCAACTATGGATCGAAATTTCCACCGCTTAGGTCACATCACAGGGCGTGAAAAAGCAGAAAAACTTCTCTCCCAGGCACCTGAGTGGTTGCTAATCACAAAAGATGGCTCACCTGTTGCTGTAATGCCTGCCATTGATCTGGCTCGCTATCTTCAGGAGAGTGAAGAGTCTGAAATAGACCTAATGGAGATCCCCGCCAGACGATCTCAGGTAACCTCTATCCACCTTCAGGCAACACTGCAAGAGGCTCTCGATAAGCTAGAGAATAGTGGTGCTGAAACTATCTATGTTGAGCACTCCACAGCCCCCGGGATTTCACATGTATATGGCATTATCACCAGAGATCATATCGAGTCTGCCTACCGTTATTGATCTGGCTTAACTAAAAGCTATAAATTAGCCATACAGGCACTATTCAAGGCGTATAATATAGAGATATCTCCACTTTATAGAGGCTATAACATGACTCAACTAAAAAACCCTGAGTTTCTTAATATTGATGACACCAATATAAAAACCTCTGATTTTATTGCTGAATTCCAGGACCTTATGGCGGAGTGCAATAACTTAAAAGAGGAGAACCGCAAAGCGATTAAACGCCATCGACGCGAAACCTCACTAAAGCCCTATCAAGCTGAGCTGATCAAACTTCAGCAATATCTTGAACAAACTAAAACACGCATGATCATCCTATTTGAGGGGCGTGACGCAGCGGGAAAAGGTGGAACCATTCGCCGAGTCACTCGCTATATGAATGAGAAACACTACCGAGTAGTGGCTCTTGGTAAGCCAACTGAAACACAAAAGTCCCAATGGTTTTTCCAAAAATATGTTGCACAATTCCCTAAGGGTGGGGAGGTAGTACTATTTGATCGCAGCTGGTACAACCGCGCCATTGTCGAACGTGTTTTTAACTTCTGTAGTGATGAAGAGTATGACAATTTTATGACAGGGGTGAGTGGTTTTGAACGAGATTTAATCCGCCACGGCACACTACTCGTCAAGCTCTATTTTAGCGTCACTCAGGAGGAGCAAGCCCGCCGTTTTGAACGCCGCAAGACTGACCCTTTGCGTCAATGGAAATTGAGCGAAGTTGACCTACAAGCTCAAGATCGCTGGGATGATTTTACCAATCAGAAATATGAGATGTTGAAAAACACCAATACCACACATGCACCTTGGGTCATCATCCGTTCAAATGATAAGCACCAAGCACGCTTAAACGCGATGAAGGTGATCCTAAACGCCGTATCATATGAAAGGCTCGACCCTAATTTAGACTTTGTCCCAGACCACGATATCGTTGTTTCAGGTTCACGAGAGCTAGAGTTCATGGAAGCACAACGACTAAGAAGCGGTAAATTTGTCGGGTAAATAGCTCGCTTTGTATCCATTGATTTATCTTAGGAGAGAAGATGCCTTTTTTTCATAGATTAATAACCATTTTCACCCTCTGCTCCTGTGCATTTTTTTCTGGCTCACTTGTCGCAGAAGAGAAGGGGCATGAGGCATGTATTAACTGTCATCTCTCCAGCTCCCCAAGCAAAAATGAGGCAAATACAGCACTTCTCCTACCACCATTAGAACTTTGCCTAAGCTGCCATGATGATAAAAATAGCCACAGAGACCACGCTCTAGGCTTAGAACCAGGAGCTGACCAAACCAACAAATTACCACTCATTGATGGCCTTATAAGCTGCACCACTTGTCACGATTCACACACCCAAACAGATAGTCTTCTAAGGCTTCCAAAAGAGGCTCTATGTCTTGCATGCCATGCCATTTAATATCCGTCTATATCGATAGAAGACTATTAAATTTTGGATAGATGTAGAGCACAATGTCAATCTACCAAGCGATTTTTTACTGTACAATTTAGCGCCCCCACAGAGTTAGGAGGGGAGCGTAGTGATGAATCAAGTCACCAACTATGCAACTATGACCACCCAAACAATACTGAGATAGAACAACAATGCTGAACTCTTTACGCACTAAAGCTGATGAAATAAATGAGATTGGAGAGGTAAAACCTCGTAGCCCTATTTTAGCGCTACTCATCTCAATATTCCCTGGGCTTGGCCAACACTATGCTGGCTTCATTGTACGCGGTATTGTCTTTTACATACTCCTCATCATCATTTCATGGCTCTCTGCTATCGCCTTTATGTCGATTGATAGCGGCATCAGTATATTTTTTCTCGCCATCCCTTTTGTCAGTGCCACCCTTATCGCATTGGACGCCTGGGTCTGCGCAGCTAAACAAGATAAAAATTACCATCTCAAGTGGTTCAATCAAGGCTGGATCTATATCGGCGTAACACTTTTTTTGATGGCCACCGTTAACCCTATGATGGATTTTTTGGTAGGAAAGCACGTTGTTAGAGCCTACTACGCCAACAATGACAGTATGTCACCAACCATTCTTAGCCATGATATTTTACTTATTAACCGGTTAGATACACCCAATAAAGGTGACATAGCCATCATCAATTTCTCCCAAGCAGAGAAAGCATCGGGTTTAACCAAAGTGATGGATAGTCAACTTGTTCGTCGTGTGATCGCCGTCGCTGGTGACCGTGTTGAGATAAAAGATCAGGAAATATACATCAATGAGCAACTGCTAAATGAGCCTTACATCGGCTTCAACAATCGCTTCCAACCAACAACCTTTGGTAGCAGCGCCTCAGATATGGCCACAATAACCGTGCCTGAAGGCAAGGTTTTCATCCTGGCCGATAATCGGAGCGCAGGATTAGACAGCCGCGTACTTGGTGTCATCAACAGCAGCTTAATTGGCGGGAAGGTGACCAAGGTATTCTGGTCATGGAATTTGGATGAAAATCATTTTCAATGGGATAGAACAGCTTTAGGGCTGTAAGCTTGTTGCCAATATATTCAGTGGAGTAGCGTTACGCCACCATCTTGAGTGACAACAACAATCTCTCCATCAATAATTGCCGCCTGCGACCAAATAGGGCCATTCATATACTCTTCCCAAAGAATTTTATGGCTTTTTAGGTCAATGCCAATCAAACGCCCCATGAGGGTTCCCATAATACCTACACCATTTGCATCAACACTCAAACCGTGACGAACCCCCTCATTCAATGATTGTTGCCACAGGATTTTTCCCCACTTTTTATCCAGACTATAAAGCGTGCCGCGCCGAGTAACAACAGTCAGCACACCATCAACCAGAACAGGCGAGCCTTGAGGCCAATCATCTAGCTTGGTGGCCCAATCAATCTCTCCAGTATCTGATTGAATAGCGTAGATGTTTCGATCATATGCACCAAGATAAAGATGCTCTTTATCAAGCATAGCGGCACCATAAACCGCCGAACCAACAGAGCTCTTCCAAGAGAGTTTGCCATCTGTTCTGTTCAGGGCATACAACACGCCATTTTTAGTGCCAAAATAGATATGCTGGTCATCAACAGCTGGCGATGCATAGATGCCACCATACTTGTAATCCTCAGTTTGATAGCGCCAAATTAATTCACCACTTTTTAGGTTTAGGGCATAAAGAAAAAGATCTTTGGAGCCAAAAAAGACAACGCCATCTACAATAACGGGGGAGGAGAGAATCATTCCCCCCGTCTTCACCGTCCAAAGCCTCTTACCACTCATAACATCGAATGCAGCGACAATACCATCCTTCCCCGCAACGATAAGAGTATTCCCTCCAACCGCTGGAGTTGCAGAGATTGCAGCACCTAAAGTGGCCTCCCACTTCAATAAGCCATTTTTTATATCTAAAGCTTGAATTTTTGCATCATGCGCCACAATAAAAACCAAACCAGATGCAATAACAGGGGAGGCAAAAACGGCATCACGCTCAATCTCTGACTGCCATTTAATACTAGGCACCACTGCGATTTTTGAGGGCGCACGCGACTTATGATCAGCCGTTGAATTTAACCCAAGCCAACCTGAAGAGTAGGCAATACCGGCCATACTGATATAGAGCAGTAGAAGAGAGCTACAAAACCTTAACAACATGTGCAATACACCTAATATTCGCAATAGAAGTGTGCGGACTAAGCACATACTGATGATTACCAACCAAAATATAGCCTATAAACTAGCTGTAACTTCCTTCAGATTGACTAAAATCACCCTAATTTAAAACCTAAAGCCAAATATTCTTTTTATATTAAATGTAAGAGATCTGTTTTCAAAGGTTACCAAGCCAGTCTCACCAGTGGAGTGCTCCAATTTAAGCGATGTAATCCATCTACCAAGCGTATAATCAAAATTTGCATCGGATGTTGTTTTTGTACTATTAGCTCTCTGCTTACCAAGAGACTGGCGATACCTTATTCTTGAGGTAAAACGAACATTTCTCATACCTAAAAAATTTGATGTTCGAAAAGCAACTGAACTGGCCGTTGTCTGATTATCACTAGATTCAATATCAGAGGCGTCTCTATTATTCTCTTGATAACTGCTAGAAGCATTTAGCGAGGTATTAAATGAATACTTGTGTGTCCAGCCTAATTCAGCCCTTCCGGAGCTAGCCTCCCTATCAACAGTCTCACCAAAAGAGGAGTCTTCTTCTGTTAGATACTTATATCCCGCTGTAAAGTAGAGTTTGTCACGTAGAGAGACTTGGCTTCTCACACCATAGGTTAAACCATGGCTTGTAGCTATACTGTTTACACTCTCTGTATAAGATAAAGAGTAAGAGATATTGTCGGACCATAATATGGAGTTACTTTGACTCAAACCAATACCAAAATTATGCCCCATGCTTCTCTCATTAGTACCAATCTTGCTACCCAGTGAAATACCATAGTTTGAGGTGAGATTATAAATACCCCACTGCTGCCGATAGGATACGCCACCATTCGCTGATAAAGATACACGATCCTCACCACCTCCTGCTGTTGTCCTATTACCCGACAGAGAGAGTGAAGCATTGGTATGCCAACGTTCTGATATTAGATAACTTAAACCGGCAGAGGCACTTGCAGATTGGCTATTAGAGGCATCCGTTACACCCGCCCCCATGCCGAGCCCATAACTAACACCTAATCTCTCTGATACGTTCATAGAGAGGCGAGATCCCGCTCGCAGTGATTGCACAGCGAACTCTGAGGCACCACTTCCTTCCTTATAATAGTAAGTGGCATCAGCTGATAGCTCCGTCTTTGGGCTAAAAGTTGTTTTATCTGTCACATTGAAACGATGCTCAGATGTTTCACGATCACTCTCCCTATTCTTCTTCAGCTCATATGTGTAGCTATAGTTAACATCTGAACCCACTTTACTACGCCTTTTTTTAAACTTACGCGCTCCATCCACCTTAAAGGTGTGATCTACCTGGTCTCTCTTTGTACTGCCGCCAAATGATTTAGCCATCCTCGTGTCATAGGCGAAACTGAGACTCCCTAGAGTGCGTCGGTTCATATTCCACCTCATACCAAAGCTATCCGTCACGATCTCCTGGGTAGGTGCGTTATCCGACTTAACCTCCGTAATGATATGGTGCGCATGTAGGACAAAAGGATTTCTACGCTTAGGTAACCATGTTGTAAAAAGCGTATATTGGTATGATGTAGGCGTTGACTCTCCGCCACCTTCTGTCTTGTTCGTCTCATGTCTAAAGGCAAAACCTGCTTTAAAGACCATGAAGCGAGGATCCCACACAAACCCTTTTACTGTTGTATCTATGACCTCCCTAACACCCGTTGTGCGGATCGTATTTGAGGATGTCTTTCTATCCCGCTCGGTATATTTAAAACCAACCGAACCAGAGAAGGAGAAGCGACCTTTGGTATACTCTCTAACGAAAGCTGCATTAGCATCAGCCGGGAATAAAGCGACTATGACGATAACTAAAGTCACTCCATAGGCAACGATTGCTTTATAGGCGGTGGATCCTCCCCTCTCCTGCTTTACAACACAACCTCCTGCCCACCGATTTGAAGCAACTAGATTCAGGCTTGTAAAGTACATCAATAAGCCACCAGAACTGCGCATATGAGTCTCTTTATCATAATATCTAGACCACCTATTCTAGAAACCCATCCTAAGTATCCAATTCATCCCTTTTTTCAGCGGCTGTTAATTATATAGTCCGCATTGTCTTGAAAGGCATTACCTAAGGCAATAGCTCAACCACGGAACAAGCTCATAAAACAATAGATATAGTAAGAGCCATAGAGAGTTGAATATACCACTACCCTATCCTAGCCTCAATTAGGGATACCTTCACAAAGAGTAAGTAACTATCTTTACAACAAATAATGCACAAAAAAAGGGGAGAGGCATTACACCTCTCCCCCATTTTACAAATAACGCTAAATTAGCTAATTACTTGTTATGACACACCAAGCAGAGCGCACTACCATTAATGCTTGCACGCAAGAATGGCTGCTCATCGG
>JAMOMH010000263.1 GCA_027068675.1 Sedimenticola sp. | reverse complement strand
TTGCCATTACCAACGCCCTTGCCGATACCGCACTCAAAACGCTGCAAGAGGGCAACATCAAAGGGCGAAACTTTCGTGTACGCCGGCTTAAACTCTGATAGATTCAGAGTTTATTAACAACTGTTCACCTACTTCAAATCTATCACAATCTCTTTCGTACCCTGCGCCGATACGTTTATAAAATAGAGACGCTCAGGCTCGGTAAAAATACCGTCCGTACCACTGTAACTCCAGCGGTAATCATGAGCAACATGCTGTTTCAGCTCAATAGCATTACGACTTACAGCAAGCACCGCGACCCCACTGGGAATGCTCGGGTAAACCGCTTCAACTTCCGTAGCGCTTAGCGTTTGCAGTGCAGGCTGTGCCTCACGTACTAAAGGAGGCAGATGCATCTGCTGTGCGAGTATGTTTCCCTCACTTGAGAGCAGTAGTGCAAAGCCTACATTCTCATACGTGGTACCGCTTACCAAAAAAGCATCCAGTGCTTCAAGATACTGCACATCGTAGTGGTAATACTGTATCGCTTCTAGCAGTGTCGCCGGCGCTGTTACCCAACGCTCTTGCCGAGGATTGTAGATACTGTAGCGCAGTGTCGCAAAGGTCTCATGCGGAACAAATTGCTGCCATAACAACAAGGCGACCTCGTCAGAGCCTGCCACTAAGGGCCACCAATCCCGTGTCGCATCACCTACTGCTACCTCCTGCTCGCCTATGTTACTACCCTCAGCATCATAAATCTGTAACCAGACATCATCACCTGAACCCAGCTCATTGACACCGCCGCCATCAACCCATCCTTCGGAGTAAAACAGTACAAAAGTATCACCCACCGCACTGACATGTCCGGAGTGTCCACCGTATGCTCCAATCTGGCGGTAACCTTTAACCGGCTCCATCCGCTCATCATACACGCCATAGGTCTGTGCATAGAGATCATCCCCGCCAAAGGCATCTTCCATACTTACCATAATATGCCCGTTTGACGCAATCGCCGCACTGACAGGCTCTTGCGCACGTACTTCATCAATGAGTCGTTGCGGCTCTAGTTGCGGTGCATCCGGCTCCATGATAGAGTAATAAACATCATGCGTCCACTCCCCTTGTGCATTGGCACCCTGCGGCGGCAGTCCCGAACTTGCCCAAATAACCAGATAACTGCCGTCACGACGCTGAAGAAAATCAATACCGTGCTGATAGGCGCGTATAT
>JAMOMH010000262.1 GCA_027068675.1 Sedimenticola sp. | reverse complement strand
GGCGACTCTCAACTTACATTGAAAAATGGCTTAAAAATACCTGTTGGACGCTCTTTATAAAGGCTCAATAAACTGTCTTATTTGAAGCAACCAACCATCTGCCCCCCAGACTTGGTTATTGATTATCAACCCACCGTGAACTGACCATTAATATCTCTCTAGCCAGGATATTGTCGTATCTCTCTGATAAAAATGATATAGGAGAAGGTGCGCTGTAAACCTTTGCTGCGGAAGTTTTTCATCAAGGTTCCATTGGGAAAACTGATGCGCTCACCCTCTTTTAAATCCTGTGCTGGTGCCGCAAGCCAGATTACGTTGCCATTATCCTCACGTACCTTTAGGTAGCTATATAGCTTCTTTTTAATATGTTCGACAACCAATGCGCTGTGAGGAAAGGGCGCTCTATTCGCCTCACGTGCAACAGCTCTTGCACGGTACTTGTCAATCTCATCAGAGGTTGCCAGGAAGCCGATATCTCCCTGTTCATTGAAGTTAGCATAGTAGACGCTACGCCGTGGACCATCCCCCTCATTACCGCCGATAAGATAGATGCTCTCATTAATTACCAGCGCATTGGCGCCTGACATCTTGGCTGGAGCTGGAGTGGTGTACTCCCACGCCGAAAGATCACCTGCTTCATCGATATGTGTTCGCTCGATGGAATCAAGATGAGCGGCACCATTCAAGCCACCAATAGCGTAGAGAAATTCACCATGTTTTGCGGTCGCCAGAGAAAATCGACCGGTTTGTAGTGGAGCAATACTGCGCCACGGGCCAAAAAAGCCCTCTGCATCAACTCGGCTCCACTCAACATCAACAATGCCACCCCCACCCTCCTTACTGTGTCCACCAATATTGTAGACACCATCATCCACCCGCTCCACACCATGGACATAACGTGCCACTGTCATGCGGTCGGTGATAACAAGCCACTCACCGAGGCTGCCATCGGGATTAATTTGTGCCCGCTCCAAGGTGTCCAGTAAGATGCCACCATAACCACCAAAGGCATAGATATAGTCACCAATCACTGCCAGCTTTGCGCAACGTCTCGGGTTATTGAGCGTGCTTTTCTCTAACACCCAATCACCCAACGTTCCATCAGCCTTGATTTCTGCCCGCTCCACGCTATTGAGCAGTTTGCTACCGTTACGGCCATGGGCACCCCCCACAGCATAGAGATAACCATTGTGGGGAGTGGAGGAGAAAAAACCACGCGCCATATTCATCTGTGGCCCCAGACGCCAAGTGGAGAGAGTGCCATCAGCCTTAACCCGTGCATACTCAGTGGTGCGTAAAAACATCTTTTCACTCGGCGGCATCTGGACGACCAATTTTCCATCTGCCCCTGCTGCACGTCCCATTCCACCGAGCATATGGATAACATCACCTTTAGAATAAACAGCAGCTCCTGTGCGCCCTGCTTGCATTGGAGAGGTTTCACGCCAACCTGCAAGCCAATGCTGCTGCGAAACAACCAACGCTTCACTTGGCGTAGCGGTTAGCGATGATCCTGCATAAGGAGCCGTTGCTATCAATAACACTAATAGTAGAGATAGTAGAGATAGTAGAGACAAGCCGAACAAACGTGATTTGAGATCAAACACAACTGTTCTCCAGACTATGTTGGCACAGGGCTATCTTTTCTAAACGGGCTATGACTACTTTAAGCAGACAGAAATAAGTCCAACTCATCACGAGGATCTCCACCGTACAAGACCGCTCGATAAATGGAGCAGACCTTGTGCGGCATTGTTAAGTACTACAAAACCTGATCGAACCACACTCAAATTAGAAACGATAGATCTCTAACCAACATTTTTCACAGTGGGCTAGAGACTAATTTTCAGCAATTATTTCTACATCCGCCTTAGCCCTGAGATCTTTAACATGTGCGGCAATCAGCTGTGGCCTACGCTGGTTTTGCAGATACCTTTTAATAAAGTCACTGACCTCATTGAATGGAACAATCCCAGCAGGCCTTTTATCTATCAGTTTCACAATATGGAAACCAAATTTTGTCTCAAATACATCACTTACTTCATTCACTTTTAAAGAGTACGCCACCGCATCAAATTCAGGAGGCATATAGTTTTTCCTAACATAGCCAAGATCACCGCCTGTCTCCTCTGCCTCAGCACTATCAGAGTGCTCTTTGGCAAGCGCAGAAAAATCCTCCCCTTTTGCAATTAAACGCCGTAGCTCACCTGCTTTTTGCCGAATCACCTCTTTTTCAGCTGCTCCCATATCCTCAGCAACAGCCAAAAGAATATGTCTAACTCTCATGCCCTCTTCATTCTTAAAAGGTTTTCTATCATAAAATGATCTTATCTCCTCTTCAGGAATGTCAGGGTCAATCAGCCCTTTACCATTAAGGTACTCTTCTATGTAGATTTTTCGTCTAGCAGTTGAGCGCAACTGTTTTTCCGTAAGGTTGTAGGCTTTTAGATAGCTCTGTAAGCGCTCTTCTGACCCAAGACCTCTCTTTACAGCTTGAAACTCCTCCTCTGTCTTCTCATCAATATCAGGAATATCCAATCCATGACTTGCTTGATAGAGAACCTCTCGTTCAATCACCTTTTCTAGGATGCGCTGCCGTACGGTATTAACAATCTCAGTAGAGGGGTTGGTGTGCTTCTTTAATTGCTGCTTAAGCTCCACAGTCATCTGACTCTCAAAAACTGGCTCACCGTTAATCCTTGCTATCATCTCCCCAGACTCTTTTGTCATGGCCTGTTGGTTGTTACAGGCTGATAGGACAAAAGTAAGACAGAATAAAAGCCATAAAAAACTATGTGGTATGTTACGCATTCCATAAACTCCATTTAGTCAAAATTAACTCTTTCAGGCTTGGCAATACAAAAATACTTCACGATTACTTTCCATCGCCTGAAACAGCCCTAATCGCTGGCAATTTTAAGCAGACTCTATCTGCTTAAGGTGGGCCGCTATCACCCAACTTACACCGAAAAATCACACACCGTTATTTCAGATAAATATAGGCTGAAACAGATCTGTCTCAGCCTATACCAACCCACTCTTCTCACAGTCCCCTATTGCTTTCTAATCGTAATTTTTGCTGACGTATCTACTTTCCCAAATGGAATTAAAAGCACTTTGAAAGTAGTTCCCGTAGCATCTAGGTCAATAATAACTTTCTGGGGTAGGTCTCCCGCTTTATTTACAAAACGCTCTCTTATCAACAAATCTTCCCGAATACGGTGGTTCTCAAAAACCAAACCAATCATTCCACGAAGAGAGTCATTTTCTATGGTTATTTGATATGGGGCATCTTCCAGCACGACCCTTTCCATACTTTCAAACCATGATCGCTCTCTTACCAAATTCAAAGATAGAAAGGGGGGTGGAACAGCGGCTTCTGCTGCATTAACCAAACCAAATCCATATTCATCATCTCGCCCTTGCACACCAAGATCCACAGCGGTCATCTGTAACCTCAGTCGTACATCCTTGTTATTTACCAATCCATCACTGTTTAGATCTTCCACACCAGCTGACATAACCAAGGCCGCCACACCGGTGACATGAGCAGCTGCCTGGGAGGTACCGCTTTGCCAGTTATACCCGTAATATTGGACGGTAGACCATATACCCACCCCTGGTGCTGCCAACTCTACTCTTGAGTCGATTGGTGAGCCGAATGCACGAAGATCCACCTGATCAGTCGCAGTTACTGCAATGACCGAGTCATACCCTCCAGGAAAGGAGACGGGGCCACCGAAGGTATTTCCTGCTGCCGCGACAATCAGTAATCCCTCTGCATAGGCCGCATCTGTAGCCGCCTGCAGCACTTGTGAGTCGATCCCTGCGATGCTGATATTGGCGATATCCATGTCATTATCCAGTGCCCACTGGATGCCGGAAACAATAGTGCTTACCGTGCCAAAACCGGCAGCATCCAACGACTTAACAGCATACAGCGAGACCTCAGGGGCCACTCCGACAACACCAATACCATTTCCTTCTGCACCAATAGTTCCAGCTATATGGGTACCGTGACTATTCCAGCTGTCATCAAAGGGATCATCATCGCCATAGATGAAATCATAACCACCACGATAGTTTGCAGCCAAATCCTCATGGTTATAGTCAATTCCGGTATCAATCACTGCAACCTTAATCTCAGTACCAGTAAGTCCCTTCTGATGTACCTCCTTGCTCCCTATATGCAGCACGCTCCATGCATCCTGGTACTCAATATCAGTAGCGATTGCCGCAGATGAAAAGGAGCGTTGTAACGAAAAATCAATATGTATAGGCTCAGCCACCATGACGGTTTTGTCATCTTCCACATAGGCGACAAGTGGATGTTGACGCAACTGATCCAAGGCCTGTTCTGGTAACCGTACAGCAATGGCTGGAATCAACCGATAAGCATGATCAATGGTGCCACCAATACCTCGAATCAGCTCCTGTTCTGATTGCCCTGGCTTCAGATGAAACCCAACAATTACCGAACGCTCTGCAGCAAAAACTGCCATTGGAAAAACAAAGCCTATGATGAGAGCAGTGATAGAGTGATATCTGTTTTTAAAACGCATGGCTTTTCCCCAAGTTCAAATTATTTTGAGTATTGTTTGATTATTCAGATCTGTTTTTTTATGGGCTTATTTACCTCCAGTGAGATTCACACTACCCTCCCATTTTTTAGCCATGACAAACATGGCAGTTGCGTTGCAAGAACGTCTCTGTCTGATGATGTACATTTCCTCCTGTCATCGGACTACCGGTAACAACCGATACCGGGTGACACTGCAGACAATCCTTGAAGGGTTTAATCACATAGACCATCTGCATGATGTCCCAGACGTACTCGTGGCAGGCCATGCATTCATAGGGCTCTCCAGGCATACCACCAGGTGCATCAGGGGCTTTTGATTGATCCAGATATGGAATTGGGGTACCAAT
>JAMOMH010000261.1 GCA_027068675.1 Sedimenticola sp. | reverse complement strand
CCCCCTATGAACTCTTTCTATGCTCTAAAATTTAATAGAGGTAAGGGACGCCTGTTACCAGACGCCCCTCCCTCATCAACAGCCGATCAGGCTAATTAATGCCCTACTCAGCATCTTCATTAAAAGAGCCTCCTTAGTTACAACTGACATCTGTTGATGCATTACCAAAGATGCTCTCGACTTCCAAAGTGCCGCAGGTCGACGTACCACAGTCAGCAACAATCTCACTGTCATTCCATGAATTGACAGAACAAGTTGCCGCCGCCATAGAGATGCTGGTGCCAGAATCGATTGCATCCATATATGCACCAAACCCATTGCCTGAAATGGTCAGGACACTGCCATCAGCAATAACCTGATCAATCGCCACCGGTGGTTGAACAACCAGAGCCATAGGGTTACTCATGTTGTTCAGCCCCTTAACGGCACGCAGGTAGTAGTTACCTGGAGCCAAGTCGGTAGGCAGGGTCACATTCATTGAGGATGGAGTGACATCAACTGCAGTCAACGCAGTGGTGGTACCATCAGCTGCCGTCAAGCTGGCATTTGAACCCACCTCCATTGCACCAAAGAAAGTTAATATTTCATTGGATAATGAAATACCACTAACAGTGATGGTTTCTGCAGAACCAGCCGGGACACTTTGGAGACTCAGCCCTGTAATCTCAGGTACGACAGGTCCAGAGAAAGGTGCAGGCATACCGGAAGCACCAATATATCCACCATGACACCCATTACAGTCTGCAGGAGAACTACCAATATGGCCGAAAAATGGATCTTCTCCACCGACAGTTACAACACCATCACCATTGGAGTCAGCCTGGATGTTATGGACTGAGTTAATGCCGTGGCAATCTTCACAACGACGAATAGCCCAATCCGAACCCATCTGGTCATGACACACGGTACAGTCAAGTGCCGAAATGCCTGCCTGACCAATACCTGTGCTGTGGTGGTTCACATCATTCGTAGGAATGATACGCCCACTAATAGCATCAATACCGGTATTGTGGCAGAAGTCACAAGCACCCTCACCGTTAGGCCCTTTACCATCACTGGTACGTGGTGTAACCAAAGTTGGTGGGCGACCAGTGGGAATATAGTGACCATCACCGGGGTTATCAATGCGGGCACCATGGCAGTGTTGACAGTTGAGAGCCTGTGCTGGTGCAGTGAGGTGATGTACAGATGCCTGATTTACAATCTGCGTATGACAATTCAGACAATCAGTAAAGTTATCCACAATATCATAACTAAAAGTGGTTGGATTCCACTCAACAAAATGACAGCT
>JAMOMH010000260.1 GCA_027068675.1 Sedimenticola sp. | reverse complement strand
GCACTACGCAAGCTCAATCCCATAGCCTCACGGCGAGAGCGAACAAGTTGGCCTAACTTCTCTGTAGTTTGTGCAATTGTGCTTGAAGACATTATCTTTACTTAAGCTGTATCCCGTACGGGATATTATTAAGCCTTAGAGAGAACAATTCAAGTACAGATCAACACGCTTGGGAAAGAAGGTCTATTCAATGGCACGCCATAATATCCAGCTATTGCGAAAAAGCACTAGAACATAAGGCTTATAGGTTTGTAGCAATGGTCATCATGCCCTATACTTTAACCCTATATATAGGCGAACGGTAAGGCATATGAGCAATCTAACCCAAAAATTGATTGAAGAGGATGGATTTATTAATCCTCGGAACATGGCAAATACCCTTGAAACAACAGTAAAAACATTGGCTGCTATTTCAGGCTTATCTGTTGATGCAATCAGCAAAAGCAAACGTGCCCACTCTAAAAAGTCACAGGAACGGTTACGTGAAATGATATTGATTATTAACAGGGTTACTCCTTGGTGTGGCTCTATTTTCCAAGCATATGCTTGGTATCGCTCGGAACCACTCCCCAGCTTTGGCGATCTCACTGCTGAAACACTCGTAAAGCAAGGATATGCCAACCATGTTTTGCAGCATATCGACCGTATTGCACAAGGTGGCTATGCCTAATGGCACATTTTCAAGGGCTGGTTTTCAGAGCCTTGGAACCGGTATTCTCAAGCTCTCCTCACTCTGGGGGAGGCGCTAAAAAGTGTGGTGGACGCTTTAACCCCAAAGGTGTTGCAGCTCTCTACACCTCTTTAACAGAAGGCGGGGTACTCGCAGAGCATAATCAAGGCTTTTCACACCGCCCCCAACCCAAAACAATTTGTGCCTATGAAGTCGATTGTGAAGATATTGTTGATCTAACAGATGGCAAGGAATGTAGCCGATTAGGAATAGAATTTAATGACCTTTCATGTGGTTGGGAGCTAATAGCCTGTACTGGGGGAACACCTCCAAGTTGGGCACTTGCCTTAAGACTCATTAAAGAGGGCGTAGCTGGTATTATTATTCCATCCTTCGCGATTAACGCCCCAGCTAGTGGAAAAAATATCGTATTTTGGAAGTGGTCAGATATGCCCCCACATCAAGTTAAAGTAATTGATGATTCTGGACGACTGCCACACAACCGAAGCTCTTGGTCATAAATATAGTGTTCACATAAGACTGAATTATTTCTTGTCTATTCGATTCCGCCTTTCACTACCAAACCGAAACCCACAGACAAGAAGAGAAAATTGTTAGATGACTTTTATTTTTAGTAACACCACAAGAACAATGGGTATAATTAATGCAATATTAACAGTTAGTTAAATGTTGAATTACGTTCTCACCGCCCCACTCAAGACCCTTCTATACCAACATTTATCAAGCAGTTTCAAAACATCCTATTTTAGATCAATTGGTCTGGAGTGGGCTGTTTTGGTCTCTGTTTGGTCACACAATGGTCACAACCTCAAACCCTCCTCACTAACTTTCAGGTCTCGAAACTGGCTATAGACCTCAAACCGATTCAGAGCTTTTGCTATGACATCTAAAGTAGCTCAGTGAAGTTGGTAGAATTTACATCTGATTGGCTGGCATCACCTTGGGTGCCGGTGACCTTTTTCCGTTTGATTTTTCATTCAGCCCCACTTCCAATTGCGAATCTCGGGCATGTCTTCACCATGTTCGGTGATGTACTGCTTGTGTTCAATCAGTCTGTCGTGCATTAACTGTTTCAGGTAGGCACCCTTTGAACCGAGGCCATCAACTCGGTCAACGACATCCTCAACTAGGTGAAAGCGATCTAGGTCATTCAATACGGTCATGTCAAACGGGGTCGTGGTGGTGCCCTCCTCCTTGTAGCCGCGCACGTGCAGATTGTGGTGATTGCTGCGCCGATAGGTAAGGCGGTGGATCAGCCAGGGATAGCCGTGGAAGGCGAATACGATCGGTCTGTCGGTGCTGAATAGGGTGTCAAAGTCGTGATCATTCAACCCGCTGGGGTGCTCCTCTTCGGGCTGTAAGGTCATCAGGTCAACGATGTTAATAACGCGGACTTTCAGGCTGGGCAGATGTTCACGCAGCAGTTGCACGGCTGCCAGTGTTTCAATAGTCGGCACATCACCCGCACAGGCCATGACCACATCCGGCTCACTGTCAGCATCATTGCTGGCCCATGCCCAAATGCCGATTCCAGCATGGCAGTGTTTAATGGCGGCATCCATATCCAGCCACTGCAGCTCGGGTTGTTTTCCAACAACAATGACATTAACTAAGTCACGACTATTCAGACAGCGCTCAGTGATACAGAGCGTAGTATTCACATCCGGTGGCAGGTAGACACGGACGATATTGGCTTTTTTGTTGACTACATGATCAATAAAGCCGGGGTCCTGGTGCGAAAAGCCGTTATGATCCTGACGCCAGACATGTGATGTGAGTAAAATATTGAGTGAAGCAATGGGCCGCCGCCAGGGGGTCTCCTTGCTCACCTTGAGCCACTTGGCATGCTGGTTGAACATGGAATCGACGATATGGATAAATGCCTCGTAGCAAGAAAATAGACCATGTCGGCCCGTCAGCAAATAGCCCTCAAGCCAGCCCTGACAGGTGTGTTCAGAGAGAATTTCCATCACCCGGCCATCCGGAGCCAAATGATCGTCATAATCATAGTTCTCCGCTACCCATGTTCGGTTAGTGACTTCGAGCAGCGCCCCCAGCCGGTTGGAGAGCGTCTCATCCGGCCCCATCACTCGGAAGTTTTGTCGTTCAGCATTCAGCGTCATCACATCACGCAGATAATCACCCATCCGGCGCGTGGCCTCACCAGTCGCACCACCAGGGAGGGGCAGATCCACAGCATAGTTGCGATAGTCCGGCAGTTTCAGATCATGCAGCAGCAGACCACCGTTGGCGTGTGGATTGCTGCCCATACGCTGTTCACCATCGGGTGACAGGGCAGCTATTTCCGGTGCCAATCGACCGTTTTGGTCAAACAGTGTCTCGGGACAGTAGCTTTTCATCCACTGTTCCAGGATGTGGATGTGCTCCGGTTTTTCAGCCAGCTGTGCAAATGGCACCTGATGGGCACGCCAGTAATCTTCAAGTTTCAGGCCGTCGAGTTCTTTGGGACAGGTCCAACCTTTTGGTGTGCGCAGGATGATCATCGGCCAGCGCGGGCGAATGAAGGTCTCGCTACTACGTGCTGTTGTTTGGATGGTGCGAATATCATCCATGACCTTGTTCAGTGTTGCGGCCATGGCTTGGTGTACCGCCTTCGGGTCAGAGCCTTCAATCAGATAGGGCGTATAGCCGTAGCCACTAAACAGATCCATCAGTTCCTCATTACTGATGCGAGCCAGCACGGTTGGATTGGCAATCTTGTAGCCGTTCAGATGCAGGATAGGCAGCACAGCACCATCATGTTGCGGGTTTAGAAACTTGTTGGAGTGCCAGGCGGCTGCGGCTGGGCCGGTCTCCGCTTCACCGTCACCGACCACGCAGGTGACAATCAGATCTGGGTTGTCAAACGCCGCACCATAGGCATGACTCAATGAGTAACCCAGTTCACCACCTTCATGGATTGAGCCCGGTGTCTCCGGCGCGGTATGGCTGGGGATACCGCCGGGAAAAGAGAACTGTTTGAACAGGCGCTGCATACCAGCTTCATCCTGTGTGATATTTGGATACAGCTCGCTGTAACTGCCTTCAAGATAGGTATTGGCAACCAGCCCCGGTGCACCATGGCCTGGCCCGGTGACATAAATAACGTTCAGGTTATGTGCTTTGATTACCCGGTTCAGGTGGGCATAGATCATATTCAGGCCGGGTGTGGTACCCCAGTGCCCCAGCAACCTTGGCTTGATCTGTTCGATAGTGAGCGGCTGTTTGAGTAATGGATTATCCAACAGGTAGATCTGGCCAACAGACAGATAATTTGCGGCACGCCACCAAGCGTCAATCAACTTCAGTTCAGTCACTGATAGCGGTAAATCCGTGACCGTGGAATTTGATTCAATCATAACTAAATCCTCTGTTTGCTGTTTTCACTGTTAACTACTGCGAATGTCTGTTTAGCAATCACCCGTTCCTCATCGGTAGCGATCACCCAAGCCTGTACCAGACTCTTATCCTGTGTGATACATGGTCGGCCGAGGTGGTTAGCATTCTCATCCAGTTCCAGGCCAAGCCATTCACAACCTTTACAGATGGCTGCACGGATGGGGGCTGCGTGTTCACCGATACCCGCCGTAAAAACCAGCACATCCACACCACCCAGCACGGCAGCCAGTGAGCCAATGGCACGTACCGTGTGGTGAACAAACAGGTCAATGGCAAACTGTGACTGCGTACTCGGGTGTGCGAGCAATTCAGTCATGTCATCACTGACACCGGAGAGACCCAGCAAGCCGGACTGGAAATAGAGCAACTCGGAAACTGTATCAGGCGTCATCCCCTGTTGCAGCAGATAGAGGACAACCGCAGGGTCGATAGCGCCGCAACGGGTGCCCATGGGGATGCCATCCAGGGGTGTAAGGGTCATGGTGGTGGCGACACTGTGGCGTTCACACATTGCACACAGACTGGCACCGTGGCCCAAATGCGCCACAATAATTTTTCCATCAGCCTCTGTTCCAAGGTAATCGGGCAATACACTGGCAATATATTGGTAAGATAGCCCGTGAAAACCGTAGCGGCGCACCTCTTTTAGATCAGGATGCGATGGCAGGGCAAAGCGCTGTTCCACCTCTGGCCGGTTGTGATGAAAGGCTGTATCAAAACAGGCAACCTGGGGCAGACTGGGTTGTAGACGTTGTAGTATGGATATGCCGAGCAGATTGGGAGGCTGATGGTTGGGTGCCAGTGGGATCAGTGTCTGCAGATAATCAAGCACCTCCTGCGTTACCGCTGTTGGGGTGTGAAAGCGGCTCCCACCGTGCACGACACGGTGTCCTACGGCAACAAGTTGCAGCCAATCCGCCTCCTTTGACAACCACTCCAGCAAGATCTGTAAAGCCTGTTCATGATTGGAAATCCCTGTGCTTTGTTTTTGCAATACATCTCCGTTGGCATCGCTGACCTGAAATTGGCTGTTTCCGCCAATGGCGGTGAGTTGCCCTCGATAGAGAAGTTGCAGGCACCCCGTTTCAGTGACTGCAAACAAGGAAAATTTGAGGCTGGACGAACCACTGTTAATGGTTAATAAGGCGTTGGTGTGGCCGGAGCACATGATGTTTCAGAATCCGAGGCGGGGATGCCCTGGCCCCATCTGCATCCAGAAGACGGCATCAAACAAAAACCACTGTAGGAAGATAAAGCCTGCAATCGCCAGCAGCGCCATAATCAGAGCGGCCAGCAACGCTTCACCAAAAGTAGCAACTTCAAAACCCGGCACCAGAACGGCGGCAAATCTCACCATAAGCGCATTGATCAATAGTGCAAACAACCCAAAGCTGAGTACCGTTAGAGGCATGGTCAACACCCACAAGACGGGTCGGATAACGGCGTTGATAGCACCTAGCACAAGTGCTGCCAGCAGCAAATCACCCGCCGACTGGACACGCACGCCGGGTACAATGACGGTGACCAGCCAAAGCCCCAGAGCGGTAACCAGCCAGATCACCAGAAACCCGATCAGCATAGTGGAAACCTCCTGTTTATGAATGGATTATCCTGAATTATGCACACATCAGATAGATGTAACTGTCACCCAGGTTACAGTTAAACAACAGCGGGCACTGTTAAGATATTATCGTATGTCACCGGTATTTTAATGCAGAGCGACGGGGAAGAGGATGTAGTGTTATGAACACTCCACCGACCAACTTGCCTGTTCCAGCCTCCTGAGAAAACAACAATCATTTGTCCACCTTGCATCAAGCCAGCTCTGGTAAATAACCAACCGAACGGCACAGGGCAACGTATTCAATCGTCCTGGTGCTGGCTGCCGAGCGGGTCAACTCTGCAATTGAGGCGCTGACCAACCAGCTGCATCCGAGCCGCTGCTATCCGTATTTATGCCATCCCCGATAGACCATTAATCCACCAACAAGCCAGACACCAAGGCTGTGCCAGTGACAACTAGGTTTATGGACTCTTCAGCACCACAATCGAACGGGCCTTAAGCCGGTAGTCTAAGCTTTGCAGTGATACCTCCCTGCCCGGTTCAACAATGTCATGGGGGCTTTCCAGAGCTGTATCGATAACACGCCGCCACTGGTTTGCCGTGCCTTCCTGAACGGTAAAGAGCAGATCCTCCCGGCAGGCATTGATCATAACGTAGATATCCTGGTCAT
>JAMOMH010000259.1 GCA_027068675.1 Sedimenticola sp. | reverse complement strand
GAATAGTTTCGAATACTATCTATTCTTTCTTTTGTGCAATCCATTAGAGCAGCAAGTGCCGTTACTTTTCCCATCGGTTTTGGCGATCCCAAATAACCGCTTGGTGCATTGCCTGACCGCTTCATCACACGATCCATTATTGGATCTATAACAGCGACCGCATCTTTGATGCCTGACCTCAGGCCAAACTCAAATGCCCCGATCATTATTTCGCTTGTTACATAGCTTATCGTGTTCGGCCCTTTCCCTCTTCCCAAGTTCCCAGTGTCCACACAAAAACGGGTCGCCTCCCAAATCGAGCTGCTTCTTAATGGCGGTTCACCATCTAGCAATGGGGCAAACACATCAGCCAGCATGTGCGGTCCGGTTGTTTGAAGCAAGCGCATGCAACCCAAAACCCGCCCATGGGTATCTACACTTACGATATGTGCCGGGTCCAAAGCATCAAACTTGTCAATTTCCTGGCCGTCAACAACGTTTACATCCCAGCCCAGACGCCCCTGAAAGACTTGAGCGCGAAGCCGGTGCATCTTTTCTAGCAGTGCTGTATGCTTTTCTCTGTTTAGCGAATCGATGATTGTAATCATGGTCTTTCCCCAATATTGAATATCTAAATTACAATCTGTGATTTAGTAGAGGGGCGCTATACGGGAATTCCCGTATACAGGGGATCAAATAGAACTATAGCGGATGAATGATTTTCATGCCTATTGCTCTCCCGACAGCCTGAACGGTTGTAAGAGCACCTAGTTTATCGCGCGAGGATCTTAAATGCACCTCAACCGTTCTATCCGAAATGCTCAGGATTTCACCAATATCTTGATATGTTTTACCTGCAGCTACCCACTGAAGTACCTCAATTTCCCTAACTGAAAGCTTTGGCCGCCGCATGGCGCGGGCAAATACGTCAGAACGCATTACTGCATCATGTATATGAACGGCGGCGTGCTGAAGATCTGAAATTATTTCTGTTTTCTGTTTTTCCCAGGCACTATCGCTTCCATTAAATGTGACGCTTAATAAACCACGGTCCCCAAATGGCCCTCTTACAGGCACGGTAATACCCTGATTGGGTAAACCAAAATCGCTGGCGGCATAGAATACTGCTTTGAATTTTTCATCATGTTCGAACCTCGACCAATCTACCGGAGCGATACTTAATGCAGATTTGTGAAGTGTCGGATCAACCCGGTGCAACCCGCGTTTCATATAATGAAGCTTCCATTCATCCGGGTAATTTGCATAGCCTTGAACAGCACCGGATATTAAATCTGTTGTGGCATATGAGCCATATTCAAGACCAAGCTTGTCGCAAAGCTGATCAATGAAAACGAGATAGTTCTCATCACATTCTTCCTCTGCACTGAGGTCGATAATGTCCATTTCTACAATAACCCGTTCTTCATTGCGATCGCAGCTGCCTGTGCTGTTGTAGTCGCGCCCATGCGGGCTACGGCACTTTTAATGCGAGCTTTTACAGCACTTTGGGATATGCCAAGTAAAAAAGCTATTTCTTTGTGGCGTTTCCCGTTTGCAAACATCATCAATGCTTCGCGCTGTGCATTTGTTAAACTTAACCGTTCTTGCTCACTGTGAGCCACTGACAAAATATTATGTAGCTGTTGGATTTCAGTGTCATAAAGCTCCCGATCAGAACGGGCAAAATAGGCAATGCTCCGTTTTGCACCTGCTTTTTTGTTTTGTATGGCAATAACGACCCCAAAAGAGCAGCCGTAGTTTCCATATAGTGACAATACTTTATTTGGGGTATCCGCGCTGATATCACTCCATCGAATTGACCCAATATTTTTCAATGCCCAGTGTCGCAAAGGGTCAAACAAAGCCAGTGCATCGATTGTATATCTTTCAACCCATTCTGAACTAAAGGTATTTATCTCTGCCTCAGGCGCATAAAATCCAACCCTTAAGCCAATATAGTAACCCGCAGGCGCACAATCCCTGATGGTTTCTGCTTGATTTTTAATTGTAGAAATGGACATACAGGGCTTTCTTGGTTACAAGATTATATTGGCTTTAATCGGGACATCATATGCTGGTAGATGAAATAACCGATATTCTAGATCAATTTATATCCTTTTCTGATTGGCGCTTCGCAATAGGTGTCAGAATTCGATATAACAATCCTACGTTGATCTTTCAAACATACCCTGACCAATGGCTTAAATATTATGACTCTGAAGCTCTTTTGTTGCAGGATCCAACCGTTATTTGGGGCATGACAAACAACGGCCTTATTGATTGGGAAGATCTCAAGCCTACGGATACTCATGGGGTTTTCAAGCGAGCAGAACCTTATGGCTTGAGACACGGAATCGCAATTTCGGTAGGTGACCCATCACAACGAACTCTTGGATTTGTTTCCAGTGCCACTGCAGTTTTTGAAGAAAAACAAAAAGCTTGGGCGTTGAAACAAATCGTCAAGCTCCATGAGCTAACAGAAGGCATTGTCGAGGCATCAGAAGAAGAATTAATGCCACTCAGAAATATCAATAGAGATTTGGAAAAATTAAGAACTGTTTAACCTGAGTAGAGCCCTCTCTTAATTTAGCTTTTTCTTTGCTACAGTAGCTTCGTTTTCATCTGTTACAAAGGTCAGTGGCGACCCGAGTGCAATATGTGTAGATATGTACGGTCTCTCGGGGCACTTCCTTAGAGATGGCCCTACATTTTCGACGAGTTAGCAGCCAGTTTAAGATGGATCATGGTTTCTTTCGGGCTGCCAGTCTCGTTGGTTCTGTCTTTCTTTCATAGGCTTTATCTGCGTCAATATTCCGTGGGCGGAATGCGGACGCCCGGCGTTGTAATAGGCCAGCCACTTTCCAATTCAGGCGCGGGCTTGCGAGCCTGTTTCAAATGCATTCATGTAGATGCACTCGTATTTCAAAGACCGCCAGAGCCGTTCGATTAGGGGGAGACCTTGTGCTGCGGATGCTTCTTGCTGGTGTAGGGTTCCTGGTAAATCGGCGCCAAACGCATCAGCCGCATCAAGCGGCACATCCTGTGGCGACCGCATTTGTGACCCTGCCTTTGCATAAATCGCGCCATCTGGCGTGATCCATACCACGGCGTTTGCAAAAACTGCTTGTCGATGATGGCCATGAACCGCAAGTTCTCGGCGCTTTCGCCCTTTGGCTGGTAATACAGGTTTGACCGCGCCAGCCCCTCTCAGTGATGCAAGCATCACCTACCGGGCAATGGACCGCACCCCGCAGTGCCGCCGCACACTCAGATCATGCTCCCGGCTCACCCTTTTTAGTCGATCCATCTTAGCTTCCGGTCCGAAATCCTGCGACCATCTCTAGATGGCAAGCCCGATGATCCAGTAGGACCACAACCCAACTGATTGAAGAGAGGGTAGAATTTGATCAAAGCTAAAACTCATGATTCATTGCTTTGTCTTCCTAAACAGGTTTGTTGGATTGCCCGAAATCAATAGTGCCACATCCTTAATTGCAACCAATGGCAGCGTATTGCCCGGGATGGCCATGTAGCGGGCGTGCCATTCCGGTTGGAATTTCTGCTTGAATGCACGCAGGCCCGCAAAATTGTAAAAGGCCCCGCCATGTCGAAACAACAATGCCCCGAACCGGGTCCAAAGCCGTGTACCCCTTCGGGCCTCAAGCCCGGCTAGTGGTGCCATACCAAGGTTAAATTCCTGTGCCCCCAAGTCACGATAATGCAGCATCAGTTCTACAAACATAAACTCCATCATGCCGCTGGCCTTGTCTGGTAAATAGCGCATCAAATCAATCGAGACCACTGGCCCGTCATTGGGACGCATTATATTGGCAAAAGCCATTATTCGCCCGCCATTACGCGCAACGGATATTGGAAAATAATTGAGATAGCGCCGGCTGAAACGACCGACAGAAAAGCCCTTTTCCTGCCCGTTTTTACCCCCAAGCCACAAATCGGATATCATTTTCAATTCGTCAATCAACTCTGGTGAATGCGGTGGGGATAGCACCTCAAATTCCATCCCCGATTTCAGGGCTTTGTTATGTGTGGCACGCATTTTCTTGAATTTGGCGCCGGCAAGTGAAAAGTCCGGCAAATGCACCACGGCCTCTTCCCCCATTTTATGCAGGGTCAACCCCATCTCGACCCAGAGCGGCAAGTGTTTTTCACTAACCTCATAAAAGACCGGACGGCAATTTGCCGCGTAAGCTTCGTCAAAAAAACTCCAGGCCAGTTCGCGAATTGTTGCTTCGGGGCCGATCGGATCAGAGTAGGAAACCCATGAACGTCCCTGCCTTGCGTACATGATGAATGCATCCTCGGAATCCGTGAAAAACAAATCCTTATCACCGCTCAATGCCAGGCAAGCCTCGGGGTCATCTTGATTTGATATTATTTTAGCAGCCAAACCTAGCGCATTTTCATCTGCGGTACGGCTATGGGCCCGTGTGGGCTGCAATGCCAAATAGATAGTGACAAAGGTCAATATCGCCGACGCCAGCAGGGCGGCACGCAGGGCTCTGGGGGTGTTCGACGTGCTGGAAAACTGGGTCCAGAGTTCGTTCGAGTAGGGCGTTGCCTCGTGTGCGAAAAAGAACAGTGTTCCGACACCGATGACAATGCCGATAATAAGTGCAAACCAGCCTGGGGATAAAAGACCCTGCGTGATTTGGGCAGAGCGGTAGAATTCGCGCTTGAAGGTCCACAGAATAGCTGATGAGGCCATCAACAATAACGCGCTTTCAATATCCAGCCCGTTTAGCAATGATGCACCTACGCCCGCCAACAATGCGATTTCGGTTAGCCAGAAAGCGCCGGAAATCCGGCGGATAAGGCCTTGCGAGAGCAGAATCAGAATAATTCCCAATGCCGCCGACATTTGTGCTCCACCCTCAAGTAACACGGCTGCAAGCAAATTATCCGGGTCGATCTCTTCCGGCCGTGCTGCGGGAAGAAGCGCCATCAACAACAGGTAGGTTCCAAGCCCAAGCGTTGCAGTGCCGGTTACAGTGGGGGCAACCGAAGTAACAGTTTTCAGCACAGGGCGCATTTGATCGGGGACATCCCCCAGAAGGCGGGTGATAAATCCCCCCGCAAGGCGGATCTCGTTCAGGGCAACAAAAATCAACGCCAGGGTAAAAGGCACCAGATAGTAGATCAGCCGGTATAACAACAGCGCGGCCGCCACCTGTTCAAGGGGGACAGCACTGGGCATGCTTGCAATAATAACGCTCTCGAAAACTCCGACACCGCCGGGAACATGGCTAAGGACTCCGGCCATTGCCGCAGCCGCAAAAATCGCTAGAAAAGTTATAAAATCGGGCACGCCGGCAGGTAGAAGCACATATAGGGTAAGGGCCGCCATGGCCGTATCAACCAGAGCAAAGGCCAGTTGCCCTATCAGGATGCTGGGCCTGGGGGCGGCAATCTCGGTTTTACGTATCGTCAGGGTTTTCCCGGTAACAGACAGCCACGCCAGAACGCCAAGTATTCCGATGGCCACTCCGCCCGAAACCAGACGGGTTACCGATGGGTCCCAAGGTAAAACGGCCCCTAACGCATAGGGATGATAGGCAAGTGCACCCAGACCGATAACCGTGACGCCAACACCAAAAGCCAGCGCAATGAAGGTCGAGATACTGGCCACCTCGAAGGCATTCAGCCCAAAGGCAGAATAGATTCTATATCGCACGGCACCGCCGGAAATTATGCTAATCCCGATGGTGTTGCCAAAGCTATACCCCAAAAAGCCGCCCATCGCGATGATACGGGCAGGCAGTTTTTTACCAAGGTATCTTAGTGCTGACCAATCATAGCCGATCAGGGCAACATACCCCAATGCTGTGGCTCCGAAAGCAGCCGCCAATGTGCCCCATGGGGTGATGCGAATTTGTTGTATCACGTCGGCCATGTTGACGGGTTTTAACAGCCGGTACAGCGCATACGCCCCCATAGCAAACAGAATAATTCCCAATAATATTGGTGCAATATGGCGAAGTTTCGAGAACCGTTGTTTGGTTCGAATACTGTCAGCTAGCCCGCCAGACATACGTGATCCCCGCACTTGGTTTCAGCGCAATGGGCGCATCCATCGACTTACTATACGCGTTTGAACCCTTCCTACAACAATATCGGTCGAATTAGGTGGTTAAGATTATCCCAAGATCACAATTCGGTAATTGTATAGTCGACAACGCCATTTCATGAGGAACGTGAAAGTTTGGCGACCCATTTTATTAACGGCCCTTTCAAGGGTATCTGGAAAAATGGTCTCTGTCGCGCGGACATGTCTGGTGTGATTTGAACGGAACAAATACAGCATGGGCACAAGTGCCCTTGGTCGCCCCGTTCAGTTGCATGTCTATGCCAA
>JAMOMH010000258.1 GCA_027068675.1 Sedimenticola sp. | reverse complement strand
CGTTAGACGTGATAACACCGGCCGCTTTGGCACGTTAAATATTAAAACCAACCGTGAAACCATTTTTCAAATTGATGGTGAGAGCTACCGAGGCGAAGCAGGCCTACAAATATTGGCACAAAAACAACGCTTTACCGCCACCATTGCAATGGGAGATTTGAAATTTAACCCGCGTCGTTTTGAAGCGAGAGAGGTCTATGCAGGCAGTAGCGTACCTGGTGGTGATAAAGATGCTGTCGAAGGCAGTGTGATCGCCCGTGATGGTAATCAGCTCACTGTGCGTGGTACAACGCTACTTCGAGCCAATGGCCATGTTCGGTTTAACAAAGAGATTGTAGTGACTATTGGGAGGGATACTCAGGTAAGAAAGCAACTCTCTACCGACACCTTTGATATTGGAGCTATCTCCGTGGGCCAACGGTTGCGTATCTTTGGTGATATCATCCCCTCAATAACACTGATAACAGCACTTGATGCCAGCCAAGGTTTTGTACACATGCAGCTAACCTCAGTTAGCGGCACCGTTGCTGGCACCAGTGGTCTAACGATGGATCTGAATGCGATTAGTCATCGTCGTGTTGGCGTGTACGATTTTGCCGGTACAGGTGTTTCAGCAGACCATGATGCTGACCCCAGCAATTATGAAGTGGATACCAACACCCTCAATATCTCAACACTGCAACTGAATGATCTGCTAAGAGTGCGTGGTTTCCCCACACCCTTCGGCACAGCCCCCGCTGATTTTGATGCACAGACATTAATTGCGGTGAAGATGCTCCCAGCCATCATGGTTGTTGATTGGCAGCCAGCTTCAGCAGGAGCCATCAGCCGCTTAGATAATAATGGTATGGCACTGAATTTGGATGATGTCGGTCGATTTCACCATGTCAGTCAGAGTGGGGTGCGAACAGACCTTGTCAGTTTAGCGACTGAGCCGACTATTAAACCGGGTGTAGAGGGAGAGAGCCACTACATCATTGAACAGTCTGAGCGTTATAAACTGTATCCTAGTTTTGAAAATTTTGTCACTGATCTACAGAGACGACTGGATGGTGGTGCTATGGTTAGACGTATCGTCGCACCAGGCAGCTATGATAATGGTGATGGAATACTCACCGCTAAGCGTTTATTGGTTGTACTTGAGTAACAACTGATTAAATTAAAATAGTGCAGATGAAAAGCGGGCCTTGTGCCCGCTTTTTTGTTAATCAGCAGAGGCCCACGAATTGAGTCTCTGCTGGTGCATGACTCAAATAAAATGCTCTCTAACAAGCTTGGAGTGAATCATGCGGCGTTTCTAATACGCCCTTTATGTTTGGAACTGTCCAACCAAACCTTTTAGTTGCGTCACTACACCCACTAGGTTTTGGCTTGCTTGTGCTGCTTGGCAGGCACCGGCTGCTGTTTCTGTTGACATGTTGTTGATCTTTTCGATGTTGTGACTGACCTCTTCTGATACCACACTCTGCTCTTTGGCTGTGGTGGCAATATGGATGCTCATATCATTTATCTCTTTAACTGTTTCAGCAATGGTTGCCAGAGATGTACCGGCCGCTGATGCTTTTAAAACAGCTGCTTTTGTCTGCTCCTGGCTTTTGCCCATCACCCTGACCGCTTCTTGAGAGCCAGATTGGAGCTTATCAATCATTTGGTGGATCTCTTCAGTAGCCTCCTGGGTTCGGCTGGCCAAGGTTCGTACCTCATCAGCTACAACTGCGAAGCCACGCCCCTGTTCGCCGGCACGGGCGGCCTCAATAGCTGCATTTAATGCCAGCAGGTTGGTCTGTTCAGCAATGCTTTTGATAACATCCAAAACGCTGCTGATGCTGTTACTGTTATGTTTTACTTGGCTAATAACATTGGAGGTTTCTTCAATTTGATTGGCCAGCTCTTCGATGGCATCTATCGCCTGCCCAACGATTTTTCCACTTTCAGCAGTTTCACTATTAGCTTTATCTGCTGCTTGGGCGGTGTTGGCAATATTGGTAGTGACCTCCTGCACGGTAGCAGACATCGTATCCATTGAGTTGGCAACTTGATTGGTCTCTGCCTGCTGTTGTTGAATCGTGAGACTGCTCTGCTCAGCGACTACCGACATCTCTGTTGCTGCGGTGGATAGTTGGCTTGTTGTGCTGGTGATTTGTGAGACCATCTCTAATAACCGCTTCTGCATGGCATGTAGGCCGAGCATCAAATCACCAATCTCATCTTGACGAGTTATTTCGATGGAAGAGGTTAAGTCGCCCTCAGATATTTTTTGTAACTCTTTTAGGACTTTAGGTAGATAGGCGAGTGCTTGTGACATGATGAAGTAGATAATAGCGATACCTACCAGGATCATCAGAGAGCCTATTTTGATCGATTGTTCAGCTGATAGGGCCAATGCCTGCTGTGCCGAAAGCTCGGCCATTGTCGCTTCTTCGATCTCTGCAAGAAAGCTGTCTACCTCTTCAGCCATTTTTGCAGCTGCCTCATCAAATTGTGTCATCATCTGATTGCCGCTAGCTGGGCCATGCTCTATATAAGCGTTAGCCATCTGCTTTCCTGCATCATAATAGGTTGTAAAAATAGGCAGCATCGCTCTGTATCGCTCTGAGTGTTTGCTATCTAGGGCGATGAGATCATTGATTAAGGCTCTGAACTCTTTAGCACTGTTTTCTGCTTCGTCAAAACCATCATTGAGTCCATCAAGTGCACGAGTGGCGCTGATATCTGTTAGCCACTGCTGTACTTGGACTACCGATAGTTTTACTTGGTGTGCTTTATTGAGAATGGGTACTCTATTCTCAGCAAATTTGGCGGACTGACTGGAGATTGCTTTGCCCTGCATGATGACAACGCCACTTTGAATAATAACGATTGCAGCTAACAGGCAAATGAGTAGAAGAAAACGTGTACCCAATTTTATCTTTTTAAAAGCATTCATCTGTATGACCCTTCCTGGTTGCTAGCAAATTGCTGATTGTTGGGTTATTGAAATTTGGTGGGGTGGTGATTGACAAAATGGAGTAAGTCTTAAGGCTAGGGCGGTAGATGGGTTAAGAGTTACTTGATAAAGTGGGTTAGATCGTGTTGACCTAAACCAGGTATGGAGGGGGTTCTTCACGGTCATATCCATTGCCATACTCCTTATTTATATCTACCAAGAGGCCATGCCTGGTACTCTTATCCCTTACTACAGCAGGATCTTATATCCTAATTTTGTCGGGATAAACTCTATAACGGCAAGAGTAAAAGGAACTTTATACGGACTTTGATGTTTGTCTGTTTTTCTTGTAGGTAGAGCAATTTAAGCGTTGGAGTGGATGATTTAGTTCTTCCCCTCATCATCGTAGAGCCTCAAGAATTACCACATATGATCCATGCGGTGAGCCTGCCCTTATAGGGCGCAATCTAAACCACGTTCTTAGTAGAACGTGGTTTGTCAGGCAATCGTCTATTGATGATGACTTAAGAGGCCTTGCTGTTGCCCTCAACCTCTAAGCCTTGGCTATGTAGATATTCGTCATAGCTGCCGTTGAAGTTGATGATGCCATCGGCTGTTAGCTCAATGATACGGGTGGCAAGGGATGAGACAAATTCACGGTCATGGCTAACAAAGAGTAGAGTGCCTGGGTAGTTTTCAAGAGCCAAATTGAGTGACTCGATGGTCTCCATATCCATGTGGTTGGTTGGTTCATCCATCAGCAAAATGTTTGGTAGTTGTAACATCAATTTACCGAATAACATACGTCCCTGCTCACCACCAGAGAGCACACTCACCCTCTTGTCAATATCACTCTGGGAGAAGAGTAGACGGCCGAGGGTGCTGCGAATTGCTTGCTCATCATCACTCTCTTGTCCCCACTGATCCATCCAGTCATAGAGCTTCTCACCGTTAATAAAATCGGTGGAGTGGTCTTGCGCGTAGTAACCAATGTTGCTGTTTTCAGACCACTTAACGAGCCCGTTGTCAGGCGTCAGTTCACCAACCAGCGTACGGAGCAGGGTTGTTTTGCCAATACCGTTGGGGCCGATGATTGCGACACGCTCACCTACTTCGACCATCAAATTGAGCTTGCTAAAGAGTGGCTCATTCCCGAAACCTTTGCTTACATTCTGCATTTCAAGTGCAAGGCGGTAGAGCTTTTTATCTTGGTTAAAACGGATAAATGGACTAACTCGGCTTGAGGGTTTGATCTCATCTAACTGAATTTTGTCGATCTGCTTAGCGCGTGAGGTGGCCTGTTTTGCTTTTGATGCGTTGGCGGAGAAACGGCTAACAAATGTCTGTAATTCTGCGATTTTTGCTTTTTTCTTGGCATTATCGGCGTACATGCGCTCACGGATCTGGGTGGCTGCAGTCATGTACTGGTCGTAGTTGCCAGGGTAGAGGCGAATCTCACCATAGTCTAGATCAGCCATGTGGGTGCAGACGCTGTTTAAGAAATGACGATCATGCGAGATGATAATCATGGTGCTGTTGCGTTTGTTAAGCTCGCCCTCTAACCAGCGGATGGTGTTGATGTCGAGGTTATTGGTTGGCTCATCAAGTAGCATGATATCGGGATCAGCAAAGAGTGCTTGAGCCAGCAGTACACGTAGCTTCCAGCCTGGAGCGACAGCGCTCATCAAGCCGGTGTGTTGCTCTAGTGGAATATCAAGGCCCAGTAGCAGTTCACCTGCACGTGATTCAGCGGTGTAACCATCTAGCTCAGCAAACTCCACCTCAAGCTCAGCCACCTGCATCCCCTCCTCTTCGCTCATTTCGGGCAGAGAGTAGATGCGGTCACGCTCCTCTTTAATCTTCCATAGCTCGCTATGTCCCATGATGACGGTATCGAGAACGCTAAACTCCTCAAAGGCGAATTGATCCTGGCGTAGCTTACCTAGACGCTCATTGGGATCGATAGTGACATTGCCTGATGTTGCATCGAGATCGCCACCTAAAATCTTTATGAACGTTGATTTTCCACAACCATTAGCACCAATTAGGCCGTAGCGGTTGCCGTTACCAAATTTGACGGAGACATTTTCAAATAGGGGTTTAGCCCCAAATTGCATAGTGATATTGGCTGTAGAGATCAAGGTGTTAGTCCACGTGTAAAAACCCAAACGGTGCTGGGTTTGGATATAAAAAAACGCCCTGTCTGTAATGAGGCAGGGCGTATATAAAAAGGTTAGCAGACTATTATCTCATATTTAACGCCAAGTAAGGGGGAAATCATAGACCTAAGAAATTGGCTCCTAACAAAAGGGCTTTGCTACTGGACATAAGCTACTTAGGTGATTGGGCGTAGATCCATCTGTTGACATGCGGATGATAATCATTATCATTAACTGGCAGGTAGAACTTCTAATTTAATTGAGATAGAGAAATGAAAATGGATAAAAAAGCCCCCATCAAAAATATCCTATTAATATCCCTGTTTATTACTGGCAGTGTAGGCCTAGTAGCCATGGGTCATGCGGAGTCAGAGATCGATCCTGATACAGCAATCGGTAAAATATCCACCACATTGGGTGGTCGCCTTTATGATAATTGGTGGGAGGTGCTTCAAAATAATGAACCTGATAGCCAGCACCCCGCATACCCTTCAAAGGGTGAGGCAACAGGTTCAAAAACATGGCGTTGCCCAGAGTGCCATGGTTGGGACTACAAAGGAGCGGCAGGTATTAAGGGTGTGCTTGGCATGGCAGGAGGCGATCCCTCTAAAATTAAGGTAATTCTGAGAGATGAGACCCATCAATACACGCCACAAATGCTGACAGACAAAGCGGTTGACCGCCTTGCTGATTTCATTAGCTATGGTTTGATTGATGTGGATCTCTATATTGATAGAGCATCTATGGAACCAAAAGGGGATGCAAAACGAGGTAAGGTTATTTTTGAGTCTATATGCGCCCTTTGTCATGGTGAAAATGGCAAAGCGATCAATTTTGGTTCAGAAGATGCTCCTGAGTATGTGGGTACTGTGGCTAAATTTGAACTCCTGGAGGCTTTGCATAAAGTGCGAAATGGCCAGCCAGCCCAGCCCATGATGTCACTGATTACTCAGCCCATTCAGACTCAAATTGATGTGCTGACCTATGAGCGCACACTGCCCACTTCTGATTGATTTGCAAGAGTAATGGGTGGCTATTGTGAATAGGTTATTGAACAAAAATAGTTTGTCAGTTGCAGTGGCTTTTTGTGTGGTGATGTTTGCTGTACAACCACATGTTATGGCAGAAGAGCATTGGTCGGATCGTATCACTTTGAGTGGTTTGATTGAGGCGGAGGTCTCATCTAATGATGATGAGAGTGATCTGGTTGCCGCAACCATCGAAGTGGGTCTAGATGCTAAGGTGAATGATTGGGTCAATGTATATATTCTGAGTCTGTTTGAAGCGGGT
>JAMOMH010000257.1 GCA_027068675.1 Sedimenticola sp. | reverse complement strand
CGAACAGCCGCCTTCACCACCCAGCCACTTCGTAAACGATTGGCATAGCCGAGGAAGAGCGCCAGACAGAGCGCCAGTATTGCAGCCAATCCAGCCAACTCTAGACTATTCAAAACCAGGATAAGAAACTCTAAATCGAGTGACTCCTCAGCCGTTGTAACGGCCCAATAGAGCAACTGTCCCGCAGGTAGTAGAAAGCCAAAAAAGAGTGCACCAAAACAGAAACTAAAGGCGATTACACCGCGTAGGCCCGTTAGCTTAAAACGAACGATTGCTTGATGGCGCTGACTGGTGTGGTGGTATTTAGCCTGTCGGCGAGAGATGCGTTCTAGCATCACCAGAACAAAGACAAACAGCAACAGCATGGCGGAGAGTTGTGCTGCGGCAGCTGAGTTATCTAAACCAAACCAAGTACGAAAGATGCCCGTTGTGAAGGTGGAGACACCAAAATATTGCACGGTACCGTAGTCCGCTAATGTCTCCATTAATGCGAGTGACAACCCAGCAATAATAGCTGGACGCGCCAGCGGCAGAGCAACTGTAAAAAAGGTGCGCCAGGGGCCATTACCCAACGTCCGGCTAACATCTAATACACAGATAGATTGACTAAGAAAAGCAGCGCGAGTCAGAAGATAGACGTAGGGATAGAGCACTAGAGAGAGCATTATCGCCGCCCCTTCAACAGAGCGGATTTCAGGAAACCAATAATCGCCATAACCGAGCCCCGTTATCTCTCTAATTAGGGTTTGAAATGGCCCAGCAAAATCAAATAGGCCGGTATAGGTGTAGGCGATGATATAGGCAGGCATCGCCATCGGTAGCAGCAGTGCCCATTCAAATATTTTGCGGCCAGGAAAATCACACATGCTGGTCTGCCATGCGGCTCCTACACCTAGAATCAGCACACCGATGGTGACCCCTAGCATCAGCAGCAGTGAGTTGGTTACATAATCCTTCAACACCGTATCGACCAAGTGCTGCCATACATCTCCCGCAGGCACGAAGATATAACCAACAATGACCATCACCGGCAGCGCCATTAGTAGGCAGACAGCAACAACCCCCAGGCTCCAAAAATTGAACACGGGGAGTTGAATGGTTCTCTCTCTCTTTTGAACGTCAGACGAGCCGGTCTGCATGCATGTTCCTGCTTATTCCCCTCCAGCCCATAGGAGGCTGGAAGGGGGAGTTTAAACTATTTCCAGCGTGCGCGATCCATCAGCTTTACCGCTTCAGG